>CAXTDO010000018.1:0-19860 GCA_964242315.1 uncultured Flavihumibacter sp. | reverse complement strand
ATAGGCGTCAATATTTTCTTTCCTCATTTCCTCAGGCGTTTTAACAGACACTTCTGTTGGCTTCTTGCTTTCTTTGATGGTAACATATTCTTTTGTAAACGCTGCAGAGTTTACATACTGCCTGGCATAATTCAATAAGTCTTTTGTAACGGCTGCACGGTTACCTAACGCAATATTCCTGGCATTTTTAGCACCGTAGGCATCCAGGTAACCGCCCATCAGGCTGTAGCTTATTTTTTTATCTGCATCGGTTTTTGAGATGCCAAGTTCCTGTAAAAAATCTGCATACATTTTATGCACCGTAAAAGAAAAGAGGAATAGACTTGCAATGACCGCTATCAGGGTGATGAGCGGTACTCGTAGTGACGGGGTCAGGGTTTTTAGTGTTACCTTTTTCATGTTTGAAGCTGTTATCTTTTTATAAGTTTATAACAGTTCAAAGATGTTCTGATACGTGTTGAAATAAAACAGTGTGTTGTATGAATCGCAGTTTGTTATGAATGAACTGCTTCTGCTTTTATATTTTTCCCCTGTCTCTGCCAGCCTATAATTTGTTTCGCTTTTTTTTGGGATGAAAATAGTCTTTTGTAAATCCAATCGTAAAAGTGAAATAGCTTATCCCGATCTGGAAGCTTTTTAAATCAGGATACTTATAACGGAAGTTTCTTCCAATAGTGTATCTTATCTCACCGAAGAACGTCCAGTCATTGGAAAATTTTGAGTTGATTCCAACACCATAAAAGAAACCGTAATTAAAAGAATTGCTATACAATTTTCTCAAATCCATGTTCAACCCGTCAATTCTACTGAACTTTTTGGTAAGGGAATCGGAGATATACAATACTGTATCTCTAAGGCTTTGAGTGGCAACGATTCTATATTTATTTACAGTGCTGTCAAGGTAATAGCTTACATACGCGCCAACCGGTATATAAAAAGAATTGTTACCATTTTGTCCTGAAAAAAGGGAAACCTGATCGGAAATTTTAGTAAATAAGCCAGGTTTATAAATTTCTCGGTACCGGAAATATTGAAGCTGTAATTAGGAAACTGATTGGGATTATATGTTAAAGATTTTCCGAAGGTTCCGATACTTGCTGTGGACGAGTGATTAAAGTACCGCTGGTTAAATGCAACTTAAAGGTATTGTTCCAAAAAAGAGTTGGTGTTTCTTCCGAATTGCAATCCCGACTTTTGGTTAAATTTAAATCTGATGAAATTGGTAGTAGTACCGGAAAACACACCCAACGAATACTTTCTGATAGCATAATTCAGATAAGCATTTATATTATCGGTACTTTCAAAATTAATTTTGATTCCTTTTTTTAGCGCTTCCTGGTAATACATCTTTGCACTGTCTATCTCATACAACCGGAAGTACGATTTAATCAGGTAATAGTAACTTAGCGGTATATAAGTATTGCAGTCTTTGGAGTATAATTTTTTGTAGTAAGAATTTGAATAAAAATTCCAGTTGATTATGTTTGGAAGTGCTTTTTCTTGATTGTTCCAATTCACGCTTTCTTATAGCTTTAACCACATTTTGAATTTCATTTATATACTCCTTGCCGTTGTCATCAAGATCCTCTTCATTATTGTCGATGTTTTACTTTGAGAAGTAAGAAACGATCAGGTTGCCGTTTATAAAGTGTTTTATTTCCGCTTCTTTGTTTCCCCGCCACCTGATTACACTTAAGAAATTCTCTTCTTCCTTTAAATCGCTTCTTACCTGCCTGTAATATTGAACTTCTTCTAACGTTTCGGGATTGTTGGTAATATAGTCAGGTTCCAATACCATAAGAAATATGGGTGATCTTTCAATAGTGTTCCTGATTTCTTTTTTGTAGTCATCTCCTGTACGATTTTCCTTAAAAGCACACCATATCTTTAATTCTTTTGAATGATTGAACGAACAGTACTTCTCTAATTCTTCAATGAAGTTTATCACCCATTCTTTTGTAGTGGCGCCTCTTGTGGAGTAGCTTAAAAAGACATTTATAATAAGAAACCATGGCTTTTAAAATTAAAAGACTATTGACGTTGGAAAGATCACATCGAAAAGGGTCAGACTTGATTAAGTTGGTACACACTGTACGCGTACTGAATTATTTGCTGTCAACAACTACTGATTGCTAATATAATAAATATGCATAGAAAATCAAAGTATTGATTCGGATTACAATCAGCACATTTCAAAGCTGCACTGGTAGTAGCGTTATCTCAAGTATGAACTTACGTAATGAAATTGTAGTGGCTACTTTTGTAAGTATTTTTTTTAACCACAGAGGGCACAGAGGAGGAAACACAGAGGGCACAGAGAAAGCCTCCGCGCCCTCTGTGTTTCCTCCTCTGCGCCCTCTGTGGTTAAAAAAACTGATCGAACAGCTGATGGTTATTAAGTCATTTTACATGTGATATAACAATAACGAACTGCTACCACCGAATGCAACTCACTATATCCTGCACACTAATGATGCAAAAACATTTTAATGTAACATTGCCCTTAAATTATTACCATATGATAAGTAAGAAAGGAATTCTTTTTCTCTGTATGATCAGCTTCGCGAACATCATCGCTGCCCAAAATAAGGTAAGCGTTTCTTCTCCCGACAAACAACTGCTTTTCCTGTTTGGCCAAGCGTCAGGACATTTGGAGTATGCAGTCAGCTATAAAAATAAAACCCTTATTGAACATAGTACTATCGGGCTGACTTTTATCAACAATGATTTTTTTGGCGATAACATTGAAATAGGAAAGGTTACCAGGGGAGATGGTATGGAAGATTATGCGCTGCCTGAAGGGAAAACCAGCCAGGTGCATGAACCATACAAAGAAGCCAGTATTCCCATGCAGGAGCATAGTGGTAAAAAGCGGTTGATTTATTTACACGTTCGGTTATTCAATGATGGCGTGGCATTTCGTTATGAGTTTCCTGAACAAAAAGATTGGAGTAATTACATACTTACCGATGAAAATACAAGGTTCAACCTCGTGGGAAATCCAACTGCGAGGGTAGCTTTCCTTGAAAATTTTACTACCTCTCATGAACACCGCTATCATGTATTGCCGTTAAATGATGTTAAGAATGATACGCTGATTGATATGCCGGCTCTTTTCGAATTTCCGGGAAAAATATATATGGGTATTACAGAAGCCAACCTGGTAGATTATGCAGGCATGTCTCTTATTAAACATGCCGGAATACTATCAAGCCAATTGAGTCCATTGCCGGGCCAGCAGGTTGTTAAAGTAAAAGCTGTTCTTCCTCATCATACACCCTGGAGGGTGATGATGATCAGCGACAGGGTAGGAGCGCTTATTGAATCCAACATTCTTACAAACCTCAGCGAGCCATCCAAGATCAAAGATGTATCCTGGCTGAAGCCGGGCAAAGCAAGCTTTCACTGGTGGAACGGAGACATTATGCCCGACACTACTTTTGAACCCGGCGTTAATTTTAATTTTAATAAATATTACATTGATTTTTGTGCCAGGAACAACATTCAATATCATACGGTTATCGGCTACAGAGCTGTTGCATGGTATCAGAACGATGGCATGGACTACCAGCCGGGTGCCAATACGGATATAACCAAACCAAGGCCGGGACTGGATATTCAAAAAATCTGCAATTATGCAAAAAGTAAAGGGGTGGGTATACGTTTCTGGGTTCACTGGCAGGCGCTGTATGCCAGGCTGGATACCGCTTTTGCTTTGTTTGAAAAGTGGGGCGTTGCAGGCATGATGGTGGATTTTATGGATAGAGACGACCAGGAGATGGTGAAAATACAGGAAGAAATACTGCGGAAAGCCGCTCAGCATCACCTGGAGATCCAGTTTCATGGAGCCTTTAAACCTACCGGTCTCAGCCGTACCTATCCCAATGAATCTACCCGGGAAGGGACGCTTAATTACGAAAACAATAAATGGGGCAATCTGATTACTCCCGATGACGACATTCAAATACCTTTTACAAGATTGCTTGCCGGACCAACAGATTATCATCTCGGCGGCTTCAGAGCAATGCCGCCATCAAAATTCAAGTTGACCTATACCAGACCGCACATGCTGGCAACACGCTGCCATATGCTGGCCATGTACGTAGTGCTGGAAAATCATATGTCAATGGTATGCGACTACCCGGAAGCATATGAAGGGCAGGATGGTTTTGATTTTATCCGCGAAGTTCCTACGGTATGGGACCAGACCGTTGTGCCCGATGCAACGCCAGGCCAATGGGTATCCATAGCAAGACGAAAAGGAACCGACTGGTATATCGGTGCCATCACCAACAGTGTTGCAAGAACTGTTACAATTTCCCTTAATTTTTTAAAGGCTGGAAATTACCGCGCGGTAATATATAAAGATGCTCAGGATGCAGTTAACAATCCCAATAGTTTGATTAAAGAAACAAAAAATGTTAGTGCATCAGATAAACTGGTAATTGATCTGGCTGCCGGTGGCGGGGTGGCGGTAAGGTTGAGTCAGGCTGACCAGTAATGAAACACCTTTTGTATCGAAATCAGACACTTCAAGCAGTTACATATCATAAGTACCTGCTGTTTTTATCATCAGTATAATGCTTCCCCTGCTTAAGACAATTATTGGTACTGAATTGAATAAATACTTCTTACCATCCATCTTTATTCCTTTCTTTCTACTGTTAATTCTTACTGTCGGGATTTTAGCAGACTTATATCCTGCGTTAATTTTATCAGCCTATCATCAGGCCAGGATATTCAGGAAGCCGGAAAGTTTCAGTTCGGGCAAGTTATTCAGACAGGGATTAGTAGTTGGCCAGTTTGCTATCTCCGTTACTTTAATTATCTGCACTTTCTTTATGTACCGCCAGTTGCATTATATGCAGGATAAAGATCTTGGTTTTGATAAAGAGCAGCTTATTAACCTGCGACTTGGCCAATTATCAGAAAAAGCAGCCTTATTTAAACATGATCTTAACGGTATTGCCGGGGTAACAGCAACAGCACCTGCAACAATTTCCCTTGTAAACGTTGACAATTCAAGCTATCTCGAATGGGAAGGAATGAAAACGGATGATAAGTTTCTGATAACACAGGCAAATGTTGATCCGTCATTCATTCCGGCGCTGGGCATGCGGATGATAAGCGGAGACAATTTCTCTTCCCAAAAAACAAACGACACATCAACGTTTATTGTTAATGAATCTGCTGTTAAACGTATGGGCTACACCACAAGTAATGCCATCGGCAGGCGGGTAACTTTCTGGGGAGCGAAGGGCACCATCATCGGTGTGGTAAAAGACTTTCATTTTAAACCGCTTAGTGCAGGTATCGAGCCTTTCATCTTTCGCTATCAGCCGGAAGACAGGTATTTTAATATGTTTGTAAGAATAGTACCTGGCAAATCAAAGAAAGTAATTCAACAGATTGAACATGTCTATAAAAAGTATGAGGCAGAAACGCCCTTGGAATTCAATTTTGTAAATGAAGAAATCAACCGGTTATACAGCGAAGAAAAACGTACTGCAGCTATTATTTTAATCTTTTCAGGTCTTACCATTTTTGTTGGCTGTTTAGGGTTGTTTGGTTTAACGGTATTCTCAGCAGGGCAGCGTATAAAAGAAATAGGTATCCGTAAAGTGTTGGGTGCGGGACTGGCATCCATAGCAGGATTGCTGTCGAAGGATTTTTTAAAGCTGGTTGTAATAGCCATTGTTATAGCAATACCTACCGCCGGCTATATTACCGGCAGGTGGCTCGAAAGTTACGCCTACAGAATCAATATTGAATGGTGGGTTTTTGCGCTCGTTGCTTTAGGCGTCATTTTTATTGCATCCTTTACAATCAGTTTCCAGGCAATTAAAGCTGCGGCAGCAAACCCTGTGCAAAGCTTGAGGACGAATAATTGATTTGAATATTAAACCTACCGTTAGAACACAAGTGTCAGTGTTTTTAAGGTTGGTTCCCTTTCTTGAAAAGGCTACTGTTAGGACACAAATGTTCATGAAGAGGGCAAAAGTGTGAGTTTCTGGTTCCCCTCCTTTCAAGGAGGGGCCGTTCAATTAAGATGCGAAGCACTTAATTGAACGGGGGTGGTTAAAGACTGTGACTAGTCAACAACTTACAAACGATGCACGTCTTTATTCAACCAGCCCGACAAAGCATAACCATTAACCACCCCCGGCGAAGAACGTGCTTCGCATCGTTCTTCGCCGTCCCCTCCTTTTCAAGGAGGGGAACCTGGAACCCGAATTTCAAAATCTTTAACTTAACGACATTGCCCTCCGCCTAACGATCCTAACTATAGCCTTTAAACCAAATGTAGCATCAGCGTTGCGCTGTTATCTGATCGAGTAGTAAGCTGGCTCTGGCGCCGGAGATGCCGGTGGAAGGGCTCTTGCCTTCTCCTCTTAGCTCTTTTACAATAAGTTCGATTAATGGCTGCTGTACGTGTTCGGGATAAGGGAGGTTATAGGTTTCGGTGGTGTCGCCTTTTTCTATGGTGATGATGAAGTTGTCGAAAAAGGAAAAGCTGATCCGTCCGAGAGAACCGATAATTTGTGTTTCATCTACCTGCTGTTCTTTGCTTACCGTGAAGCACCAGCTTCCGTTTCCGAGGATGCCGGAAGCGAATTCAAAATTTGCTACTACGATGTCATCCGCCTTGTATACGCCAGCCTGGTTGCGCGAAATGCCGGAAGCAGATTTCACCGGCCCAAAAGCATACTCTAAAAAATCAAACTGGTGGGAAGCGAGGTCGTGAAAATGACCGCCGCCGGAGATCTCGGGTGCAACGCGCCAGCGGGGCTGTGGGTGTTCCCCGGTTTCTTCGGCGTAGGGTGGCTTGTGGAGGCAGATGTTGATGCAGCGTATGTCTCCGATAGTGCGTTCGTCTATCAGTTCTTTAAGCTTTATAAAATAGGGAAGTGCGCGCCGGTAGTAAGCAACAAAAAGAGGTACGCCTGTTTCTGAACTGATCCTGTTCATCTCCTCGCATTCCGCTGCGTTTCGTGCCATCGGCTTTTCCACGTATACGGGCTTGCCGGCGAGCATGGCTTTCCTGGCATATTCCAGGTGTACGTCGGGAGGCGTTGCGATATAGATGGCATTTACCAGGGGATTATTTATCAGGTCATCTACATTGTCGTGCCAGAACAGCACGCCATGCCGTGTTGCATAATCTTTAGCTTTTTCAGCATTTCTTCCCATAACGGCAACCAGCTTCGAATGAGCAACTTTACTAAAAGCAGGTCCGCTTTTTTTCTCGGTTACGTTGCCGATACCAATCATCCCCCAGTTAATCAGATCTGTCATAAAATGTTGTTTTCAGTGTAGTAGAGGAAAATGTTCAATTATCAATATTCAATTTTCAATAAAAATAATGTTAGTTGTATTACATTACATATTGAATATTGATAATTGAATATTGAACATTTTCCTCAGCACAGGTTGCTTTTAATAAGTTTAAACCAATCATTTATTTTCTACCGGACCGCTGATTACTCCAAGGTACCTGCCCATCCAGTAGGGCAGCAGCCAGATGTCGCCGGCACTATTTTCCGAGCGGCCATTGTGTCCGCCATCCAGGGCGAACATGTTTGAATTATGACGCCTTATGGGCATCTCATCAGGAGGCAGCACTTCTTTAATGGTTTGTCCGCGAAAATTCGAAGGTATGAATTCAATGTCTTTGCGGTGACTGTTTGTTACCTGCCAGTTGATGAGGTCCAGCGGATAGCGTTGCAGGTAACCGATGGATTCTTTAAGGTCAAAATTTTTTACGCCCGTCATGGCGGTAACGATGTTCCAGGCGGCTTCTTTCTCGGGCCTTTCGGCCTGCCAGTGGTCGATGATGGAGGAACGGAACTTTGTTTTAAGCGTATCGTTTAGTGCGTACCGGTAGAGGCCCCAGTAACCGAGGAAATACATTTCATCGTCTGAATGATTCCAGCCCGATGATAGCTCCTTACTAAGTTCATCGGCAGCGGCAGGGGCTTCGGCGATGCTGTTCATGGGACGTATCAGGTTTTCCAGGTAGCCATATTTTTGTATGAGTTCGAGGGCCTTGTCTTTGTAAATTTTTTTATGGGTAAAATGCCAGGCCGTCTGCAGCATGGCAATGATATTGGAAGAAGTGATTTTTCTGTCGCCCACCATCACCGGCATGGCATTTACATATTCAGGGTTCCACCTTCCCCATCTGGTAGGCTTTCCATCCCAATCTACCAGGTACATTTTATGATCCACGATATGTTGCATCAGCGTATCTATCAGCCGGATGGCTTTGTTTTTCAATTGCTGATCGTCTACCAGTTCTGCTATGGCACCAAACACAAAGATATGGCCGATCGCTTCATCACTGCTGGTGGTCGACTTCCAGTCCCATTCCGGATCTTCGGCCTTTCTCCAAACCTGCTTGTCGGCAGATTCATATCCCCGCCGCTCAAACGACCTGGCGGGAAAACCTTTTATGGGATTGATGGTGTACAGCCGTTCCATAGCATCGAGCGACTCGCGGCAGTTGAGCAGCGCTTCCGGAGAACGGGTGACCACATAACGGAATACTTCTCCGCCGAGGTACATTGCCGTCCAAAGTCCGTCGTTGTCTGAATCTTCGAGGACGCCGGTATTGGGGTCGCCATTTGTCATTCTTGAAATGGTGGCATTAAAGCCATTACGGATATGCCTGGCCCGCACCTGCTTTTCAAAAAACATTGCTTTATCGTAGAGGCTCATAGATTGAAAATGCAGTTCACCCAAACCTTTGTCGGTGAGTAATAGTATACCATCTTTTTCTCCTTTAGCTATATCAATGATGCGATCGGAAGGTATCCAGCGTAAAGACGCATAGTAATCAAACTTACCATCTTCCCTCAACATAAAAGCACCTTTTGTGGAACCGAACCAGGTTTGTTTATCAAGCACGCGCACCACGGTGAGGTCTGTACACGGAAGTTTTTTATGGATTGTACCAGGCGAAGTTCCTGCATCTGCACCGATGGTCAGGTAGCCATCATGCGTGCCGATTATTAATTCTTTGTCAGAAAGTGCGAAGCAGGTGAGGCCATCGCCTGTATATTTATTTTGAATTGACAGGCCGGATATAGAAAAGGCCATCACCGAGTGTTCTCCCAGAAGCCAGAAACAATTTCTTTTCTTATCAAAAATAATATCAATGGTTTTATCGTCCACACGGCCTTCCCAAACAATTGATGCATCTTTCAGATACTGAAGCTTGTTGCCATCGGAAAGCAGGAAGGAAAAACCGGTGCCGCCGCTAAACAGACTTGCATTGCTCAGCGTATGTTTTGCATAGAGCTTGCCTGCCCATGCATTGCTCAGCACTGCCTTGTCGTCCAGGTACACGAACTGGTTTTCCAGCAACTGCACGTTCTTTATTTTTTTATCCGTCATTGGTTTATAGGATAGGTCAGGAACCAGTTGGCCGGGATGAAGGAGCGCACCTGCAGATGGCCTCAAAAGGCCGGCGGAAGAATACACCTGAACCACACCATTCCGGTCGCACAAAACCTTTTGCAGCCTGATGCTATCGCTGTTTTTAATTTGATATTTTATGCTGAAGTGCTGCGGGAATGGTATGTCTTTATGAATGGGTTGTCCCGGTGCGGCGCGCTGGCTATAAGTTGCTGATGATAACAGTGTTAAGCAAAATAAGAAAATCACTTGTGTTGTTGATTTCATTCGTGGTATGTTGAAGCTGATAATTGATTTAATCGAAGCAGGTTTACCAAAAGAGTTCAAGACCTGTGAGGTTTCCAAAAACCTCACAGGTCTTGAACTAAGGAAATTTCCTCCCCGTAGACCTGTGAGGTTTTTGGAAACCTCACAGGTCGTTCCCTCTTTTTTAGTCACGTTCATTTAGTTCCTTTCCGCAGCCGCCCTGATCAATTTTTCCACCGGCGCCACTACCTGCAGTTCGCAGCGGCCGCCCTGCTGTTTGGCATTTTCTACAATTCTTAACTGGTCTGCAAGCCAGTTACTGCCTGCCCTGGTGTGGTTATGTATCAGTTCCATTGCTGATAATCCTGCCGTGGCAAGCAGCGAAAGATTTTCAGATAAGATGGCGGCTTCACGGAGCACCGGCGAATTTTGTAACGTCAACTGAAACCTGGTATTATTCTCTTTCCAGGTTGTAAGTTGAGCGGTAATATTTTTTTCAAGAACTGGGGAAGGTTGTTTTAAAAATGAGTCTATCTGCCGGCTGAAGTTCCGGGGCAGCGCCTGGTCGGGAGTGGCCGCATCGGCAATTTTTGTAAATGGCGAGAACACGGTGTACATGGTATCATCCTGGTTGCGTTCGTAAATCTTCAGCGGTTCAATTACGTTGACTAATACTTCAAGCGCACGTGTGTTGTAGCCATTTGCCAGGCGCCTGAGCATGGCCTGTTTATATAACTCATGCCGCAGCCCCAATGCTTCCAGGTGAAGGCTGGCGATGTCGAGCCGCCGGTACATATCATCCACATCTTTTATTTCCCGTGGCGACCATAGCCTTTCTGCAATGGCGGCCATCCTCGGCCATATTCTTGAGTCTACCGTTTCCGGAGTAATAAGTTCGCTCCACATGGTTCCCTCACCACCAAGCACGTTTTTTATTTGTTCGGGAGTAAGCGATATGCTGTCGGGAAGGGGATCGTTGGCATAATGAAATGAAGCGGGTTGTATCAGGTCGATGTAATAGCCATTGGAGAGAATGGCTTTGTATCCATTTTTGATAGATGCATAAAAAGCTTCCTTTCCACGCCAGGATTGTATCACGATGTCTTTCGGTACACCGGGTTGTAGGATCTCATCCCAGCCCATCATTGTTTTATGGTACTTTTTTATGATGGGCAGCAGGTGCTTGTTGAAAGCGGTCTGCAGGTCCATGTACTGTTTCATGTTATGCGCCTTCATGTACGCGGTGATGCGCGGATTGCTTTGCCAGTCCTTACCGGTATTTTCATCACCGCCGATATGAAAATAAGGATCGGGGAAAAGGGCAGTCATTTCCGCATATAGTTTATCGAGGAACACCCATACTTTTTCGTTGGTGGGATCAAGTACAGGGTCGAAAACGCCGAAATAACGTTGCAGTGAATAATTTCTTTGTATGCTTGCAAGCTCGGGAAAGGCTGTGAGGATGGCGGTGGTATGGGCGGGCACCACAAATTCAGGCACAATTCTAATTCCGCGCTGCCCTGCATAGCTGATAATATTCCGGATGTCTTCCTGGGTATAATACAAACCGTCGGAGGCTACCTGTTGTAATTTTGGAAACACTTTTGATTCCACCCTAAATCCCTGGTCGTTGCACAGATGGAGGTGGAGCACGTTTAATTTTACGGCGGCCATGCCATCAAGGGTTCGCCTGATCATATCTACCGGCATAAAATGAAGGGCTACGTCGAGCAGCAGGCCGCGCCAGGGAAATCTTGGCGCATCCTTTAAATTCATGCCCGGAAAATAATAGCCGGTTTCATCTGTACTTACAAGCTGAAGCAATGTTTCCAGTCCATGAATGGCGCCAATATCTGTCGGGGCTTCGAGCACTACCTGGTGTTCGTTTATTTCAATGCTGTAGCTTTCATTTTCATCTACGGTTAAACCTGCCGGGCGTTGTACTTTGATTATTAAGGGAGAAGAAAGATCGTTGTCCTTTAGAGTTACAAAGCCTTGTTTGTCGAGGAAGATGCCCGTTTTTTCACCGAGCCTGCGTACGAAGCGGCTGGCTTCCGCGTAGATGCGTGCGTTGGGATGGCCGGTGACAGATACTCTGAAGTTGTTAGTGATGCCGAAGCGTTGGTTGGTTGCCGTTAGTTGTTGGGGAACCGGCATCAGATCGTGTGTGCGGTTGGTTTGGGCGAAAGAAATCACCTGAAGAAATAAGAGCAACAACAAGGTGAAATTTTGTGTAGAAAATAGTAGTCTCATGCTCTTATGTTCTTTTAAATCTTATCAATAGTGAGGCTGGTATCCCATCCCCTCCGTTGGAGGGGACGTTTGAGCCTAAGGCCAAACGGACGTGGGTTTGACTATGAGTAGGCTGCCACACTACCTACCCAAGAGGGTGACCAAAAAGGCCTGAAAGGCCGGCATATCTCAGCGATGGGCAACGCCCATCGACAATAGTTTGTTGCAACTTAGGCCTGAAAGGCTGGCATATTGACCGGTAATAATCATCACTCGTTTGTATGCCTCCCCGGCAGGGCTGTCGTGTCCGTGCCTATAATCGATGGGCGTTGCCCATCGCTGAGGTATGCCGGCCTTTCAGGCCTTTTTGGTCAGCCCCATCTCCTTCGATGGAGGAGATGGGCACCTGACATTTCACCTAGCTTTTAAGCTTTAGCGATTAATTAATAAGAAGCTCCATCTTACCACACTTCTTACCACGGCAACCCAGTTCCCTGCAGCAACCAGGGTCTCGACCAGGAACTGTTGCCGCCATCGGGCCCAACATAGGTGGAAACTTCCAGCTTTTTGATGGCGTTGGCTGAATTGGTTGGGTTGTTCTGCAGTTCGGTGTTGTCGTACTTGTAACGGACGGGTATTTTTGCACGGTAGGAGTTCCATCCTACCTGTAAGGCAGGCAGGCCGGTTCTGCGCCAGTCCATCCATGCCTCGCTGGAAGCCTGCCATGATGCGATCCATTTTTGCTCTATGATTCTTGCGAGGGTGCCGTCATATTTTACTAAAGGTTGCGCCATATAATCGGCAAGACTCTTTACGCATCCCGCATAACCGTTCGCGTCTGCCTGGTAGCTGGAGAAAACGGTCCAGAGGGCAAAGGAAGCGGTTACTCCTGCATTGTACCAATAGGCGGCGTCATGACCAACGTTCCATCCTTTCAATGCCGCTTCCGCAAGATCAAAACAAACTTCGCTGTATGAGGCCATGCGTTCTTTTAGCAGGTTGCCGGAAGGCTTGTCGTAAATGTCTCTTCTCATATAAGAAACATAGTCATTGTTGGAAGTAGACTGCGTGCCCGATCCATTGAGGTTGTACTGGAAATCAGCGGTGGAATAGCTGATGGGAATACCTACGTACACGGGCGAAGTGTCGAAGAAATTGTATACAGTGGCAATAGGTGCGCCCCAGGGCCGGTCCGTAGCGTAGGTGTTGATGTTGAATTCCTTATATTTTGTTGCTGCGGCGGCGGCCGGATTGATGTAGCGTACACCACCAGTTACCAAAACAGGAGTGGTAACATCATTAGCTGCAAACTTGCTGGCATCTACTACCGAAGGGGTTTTTATGGGCTGCGCCATGATTACGATACGCGGATCTTTCAACGCATCCAGTTTTTTTACCAGGGTAGCGCACATTTTATTCCTGTCAAAATCAGTTTGTGCTTTGTATGCATGAGCCTTGGGGTATGAGGTGTTTGCATCTACGCCGGGAAACGACATAGCCCAATCATCATCATTACTGGCGAAAACGTTTGGCACTACCGCTTCTACGCTGGCCTGAACATTTCTTTTTGGCGAAAGGCGCAGGTAGTAACGCAACAGAAGGGAATTGGCCAGTTTGGTCCATTTTTTAGGGTCCCCTTTATAAAACACATCCGAAGCAACTGTTGCAGCGGTGATTTCAGTATGATCTGCCTGGGCGCCGGTAAGAAAAGGTATGGCGGCTTTAAGATCGGCTATAACGCCATTGTATATCTGCTCCTGTGAGTCGAAAGCAGGAAACTGGTATTCGCTGCTGCCGAGGTCGCCCTTTACGCCCATGGAATCGGGGGCATCTCCCCACAGATCGGCAATTACGCCAAAATTGAAGGCACGCATGATTAGTCCGACACCCTGGTGGAATTTCCAGTTGCTGGCTGTGGCTTTTTCCAGCATCAGCTTATTATCTCTCAAGATTCCATAGTTGGTACTCCATGATTTTGCATCCCAGTTATAGGCACTATAGCTGGCGCCAAACGCATCTACATAAGTATGCTGCATAGCACCCGACATGTCGCCCGACCCCAGGTTTCCATAATAGGTAGCAGATGATGTAAGCACATTGGCCATCAGATAGTCCGGTGCCGCATCCGCAGGAGTGATGTTGTTAGGATCGCGATTCATTTCCGAGAACTTCTTACACGAAGGGCTCAGCATGATGACAGCAAGTAAAATGCTTATTATATGAAACAAACTGTTCAGTATTTTATAATTTCACTTTTTTAATATTATGAATGCAGTTAAGGCTCATACCTTATACCCCATACCTCAAACCTGATACTAAAACCTTACATTCAGCTTAACACCCATCGGAATAGTCCAGGGAACAATATTATACCGCTCTATGCCCTGTCTGAACTGGGAGCCGTTGCCCTGGGCGCCGGTTTGAAACTGGAAGGCCTGTTCGGGATCGATGCCTGCCTTGGCTTTTGTCCAGAGGATGATGTTCCTGCTATAGATTCCGAAAGAAAGGCCCTGCAGCTTTAGGGCATTGATGAGGCGCCTGGGTAGCTCGGCGCTTAAGGTAACTTCCCTCATTTTGATATAAGAGGCATCAAACATGCTCATACGGGCGAAGTTCCATCCTGCCGTAGCGGCGTCCTCATAGTTATCGAGTTTGGTGAGGTTCATATCTCCCAGGTTCTCTACATAGCCGCCTCTTCCATCGCTGTAAACGCCGGGGAAGAATGCCCCGTCATTGATGGTGATGCCGCCGTTGGTCTGGTAGGGAAATCCGCCGGTGGCAGTGGTAGGACCGCCCACCAGTTTGAATTGCTGTAAGCCATAGAACATAATATATTGCTGCGGATTAGATTTTAAGAAAGCCGGTATGTTAGCCTTGTTGGCATCAGGTATAGGGATGCCCATATTTTCCTGTCTTGCCATGGCCGCATCAGACTGCAGGTAACGGTAGGTTTGTGAAAAGAAAGTTCCCCCCAGCCTCATATCAAAACTGGCGGTAAGGGTCAGCATCTTCCAGGATACCGAAGTTTGCGCGCCCATTAATAATTTAGGATTATAATTTCCAACCACTTCTTTATAATTGAAACCGCCGCCGCCTAACCTTTGGTACTGTCCGCTGTTATCCAGCAGCGGCCAGCCAAAATATGGCGAGGCTTTGTCGGTAACAGTAGCGATCTGGTTGTCCCACAGTTCGCCTAACTTTCCGGTGCTGATGAAAGGGGTGCCGTCTGCGTTGAACTTATTAGGTACGGCCTGACCTTTTGCATAGGTCCATGCGCCGCTATTACCGTCAGCCCAGAACTGGTAGTACGGAACTCCCGGTGAAAGGGAGATGATATAAGAATTGTTTTTGGTGTAGTTAACACTCAGGTTCCAGGTCCAGTCCCTGTTGGAAATGATGGTTCCACCCAACTGAAGTTCTATGCCTTTGCTGCGTATAAGTCCGGCATTGATCTGGCCACTGTTGTAACCGGATGAAGGGGCGGTGCTGATCGGCAATATCTGGTTTTTGTTATCTGACTGATAAACGGTTCCTTCAAAGCGAAGCCGGCTGTTCAGGAATGCCAGCTCCAGTCCCAGTTCTGTTGAAGTGGCCTGCTCGGGCTTCAGGTTAGCATTCTTAAGTGTTCCTGAAGTAGCCTCGGTAGTGATGCCGCCGAAGCTGCTCATGGCCACGGTGCCATACAGGTTATATGGATCGGTGTCTTTACCTACTTTGGCCCAGCCGCCGCGCAGTTTAAACAGATTTACTGCAGCACCTAAATTCACCATCTTGTTCACCAGCAGGCTGAGCGAAGCCGATGGATAAAAATAGGAGTAGTTGTCAATGGGAAGCGTGCTCGACCAATCGTTACGGCCGGTCAGGTCAAGAAATGCCATGTCTTTAAATCCGAGTGAAGTAGTGGCATAAGTACTATAGATGGCTTTCTCGTAGATACTGCTTTTAGACCGCAGGTTTGCCTGGGCGATGTTAGCAACGTTGAAATATTCAGGAGCTACGATGCCTGATCCGGGTTGGGAATAAGTTTGCTGAGAATTGCCGTACACATACTGGATATTGCCGCCGCCTGATGCGGAAAAGTCGAAGTTGCCAAAGTTGTTGTGATAGGTTACCAGCAGATCAGTATTGCTTTCCGTATTGAAGATTTTTGTAACGCCATAAAACCCGTTCCTTTCCGATTTGTAACTCTTGGAGATTTTAGTTTCGCGGTATTCATTCAGCATATCCTGTGAATAGCGCACAAAAGCACTGATGTGCGGGGCCAGTTGAAAGTCGGCCTTTACATTTCCAAAAAGGCGGTTGCGGGTAAAGCTGTTTTTAACCTGGTTGAGAGTAAACCAGGGATTGTTATCACCATCCGTTGCGGGATTTTTAACACCAGGGTCCTGGTCAACGCCTACCGGGGGCAGCACTTTTCTTTGCTGGATACCGGGAGTGAGCCAGTAATCTTTCATCTGACGTACGTCCACACTGGGAGAAAGATAGGCCACATCTTTCAATACGCCGCCGTTGTTGCCGGCTACAACATTATCGGTATTGGTTCTGGTGTAGTTGATGGAGGAGCTTATTTTAAATCCTTTGGAGACTTTATGATCTACATTCAGTCCGAGGTTATGCCGCATCAAACCTGTGGTAGGAACGATTCCCCGGTTAGAGGTGTTGGAATAAGACAGCCGGTAGTTGTCCTTGTCGGTGGCATTTTCAATGGAGATGCTATTTACAGAGGTGATGCCCGTCTGTACAAAGTTTTTAAGGTTATTATAGCTTACCAGGTCTCCCAGTTCGTAAGTGCCGTCGGCTTTTTTCTGACTGTTCCAGAGTATCGCTTTCAATCCTGTGTTTAGCGGAGTGCCAAAGCGGTAGGTATCGGTTCCTGCCAGGTCTACCAGAACCCCGTTCAAACTATTGTAGCCGTTGGGTGTGATGTAGGGGTCTGTGCCAATGGTATAGCTCTGGTTGGTAGGAAGGTATTTATAAGGCTTGTCGAATTCGGTGCTGGAACTGAAGGTAATCCCAAGTCCTTTGGAGCGTTTGCCCGATTTGGTGGTGATCAGCATTACCCCGTTACCGGCGCGTGAGCCATATAAAGCTGCAGCGCTGGGGCCTTTTAATATAGAAACGCTTTCAATGTCGTTAGGATTCAGGTCGGAGATGGCGTTTCCGTAATCAACATCGTTATCGTTGCCATTATTGGTGCCGACATTGCTCAGGGAATTTTTTACAGGTACTCCGTCAATCACAAATAAAGGCTGGTTGTCGTTATTGAGAGAACGGATGCCGCGGATCACCACGCTAACCGAGGAGGTAGGCGAACTGCCGGTGGAGCTGATGTTGACGCCGGATACTTTTCCCGCCATGCCATTGAGCACATTGGTCTGGCTGACCTTGTTTACATCGTCACCCTTTATTTCTCCTACCGAATAGCCAAGAGACCGCTTGGCCCGCGTGATACCGAGGGCCGTTACCACTACTCCTGAAAGCTCCTGCGAGCTGCCCGGTTGCAGGATGATGCTTACGTTGTGCTGTCCGTTGACAGGCAATTCATAAGTTTTATATCCTACAAAACTAAACACCAGGATGGCGTCCGGCCCTGTTACCGAAAGTTCGAAATTACCCTCGGCATTGGTGGTAGTAACATTTGTTTTTTCTTTTTCAGCAACGGTTACACCTGCTATTACACCGGTGTTGTCACTTACTTTTCCCTTCACGAGAAAGCCGGGCGGAACAGGATTCTTTATGTTTTTATTTGGATGGTAAGCAAGATCCTGGGCTTTTAATGCCGGCCAGTAGCTGAATGCCAGGCAAAGCAGCAGCAGGTTGCCAAAAGTCCGTAAGAAGCTAAACTTTTTTTTCATAGCAGTTTGTTTTGAGTGAATGGAATATTATTGAATCATGTGTTTTGTTTCAGCCGTCAGCAATCAGCGGTCAGCAGTCAGCTATCAGGTTGTTCAACCTGAATAAAAGCTCGAAGGGCTGACATGATTATAGAAAAACAGCGTTATCCCGGAACGAACCCCGAAGGGGTGACATTATTCTTTGGATGTCAGTCGCTATGTGTCACCCCTTCGGGGTAATGTCATTTAGTTAAAAACTGATGAACGCGTAACCGTTCCCCTCCTTTTTCAAGGAGGGGACGTTCAATTAAGATGCGAATCATTTAATTGAACGGGGGTGGTTGAGGCCTGCAATTGATTAGTAACCTGCATCTAAGTGGCACTCATATCAACCAGGCTAATTAATCACAATCATCAACCACCCCGGATGAAAAACGTGCTTCGCATCGTTTTTCATCGTCCCCTCCTTGAAAAGGAGGGGAACCTTGAACCCGAACTTTAAATCGTTAACTAAATGATATTAGCACTTCGTGCTCCTTCGCGCCTTCGTGGCCTCAAAACAAATCCGGATAATCTGAAATAATACCATCAACACCCATCTTGCGGAAATTTTCTATCTGGCCTTTATCATTAACCGTCCAGGGTATCACTTTCATGTTCAGCTGATGACAACGGTTTATCAACTCCTTATTCACCAAAGAAGACTCCGGACTGTAAATGGAGGGTGTAAATCCCAGTTGCTTAAGCTGGTCGTCAATTGATCTTTTATCTGCCGCCTGTACGAGTGCAGCAGTTTTTACGGAAGCATATTTCTGATGCATGACCTTTAACGTTCTGAAATCGAAAGACTGGATAATCACTTTTTTGGCTATGCCTTTACGGTTGATCACCTCCATGAGCAGGTCTACAAATTTTTCCGGTGCCGGATGAAGGATATTGTCTGTAACAGGAGTTGATTTCGTTTCAATATTGTAAAAGGGATGTATGCGTTTTTCCCTGCTGCAGAAGGTTTCAACGCTGTCGATAAGATCGCTTAACAAAGGTTTATGTACTGCAAGTTTTTCCTGGCGCGGGAAGGCAGGGTTCAACTTCATGCCTACATCATATTGCTGCGTCTCAGCATAGGGCATTCCATAGATAGCGTATTTTTTTTCATCCTTTGCATCTACAAAACTGCCATCGGATTTAGTAGTAATGGTATGATTGAAATAAAACTCATGAGAGATAATGACCTTTTCGTCTTTCGTGATCATGGCATCCATCTCAAGGGTGGTAACACCAATTTCAATTGCCTTGAGCATTGCCGGAATGGTATTCTCCGGCATCAGGCCCCTGCAACCGCGGTGCCCCTGTTTGTCGAACGGCATATCAGTATGTTTATTCTTCGTAACATGGCAGGCTGTTATAAATAAAAATAGCATGATCAACTGCCATAATTCAGATGTAGATTTCATACCACAATGTTAGGTGATTAAAAAACCCCCGGGTTTATTCCTTATTAAATAATTGCGATCTTTTCTCTTCCATAGCTGAAGCCACCTGCATGGAACTGGCATCTCCTTCATTTAATTGCTGTATAACATTGCCATAGCTTTCCTCATCACGGTTCTGACTTAATTTGGAAGCAGCCTGTAGTTCTTCAATCTTTATTTCGAAACCTATGATGCCCCTTACATCATCATTAAACATCTTTTCGGGTATATCATCCAGCTTCACGGGATGTGGCATGTGCTGTTCATACGTATTCACCAGCCTTGAAAGAGCTGCCTTCAATTCATCACCTTCCATAATGCGCAGGGTTCCGTAAGCATGAACTGAAATATAATTCCAGGTAGGCACATTCATTTGAGTGTACCAGCGCGGAGAAATGTAGGCATGCGGTCCCGGGAATATGCAAAGCAATTTTGCCCCTTCCGTAAAAGTATCTTTCTGATCATTACCACGCGATATATGCCCTACCAGAACATCCTCACCGTTTTGATTTCTTTCAACAGCTAAAGGAATATGAGAGGCTACCGGCAGTCCTTCTTTTACAGTTACCATTATAGCAAAACTGTTTTCCTTCATAAATGAAAGAATCTTTTCACGATCTTTTTCCTGGTAGCGGCGGGGGATGTACATGGGTGTTATC
>CAXTDO010000017.1:0-19954 GCA_964242315.1 uncultured Flavihumibacter sp. | reverse complement strand
GGTTTGATCTTTATGGTTTTTATCAACATTGGCCCACCAGGTTTGTGCATGGCCCAGGAAATTCACTTTTGGAAATTTCCTTAGCATAGTATGAAACCGCTCAAAGCCATAGTTGTAACGCTGGTATTGCCAATGCATTAATACAGGTACATTGTATGCTTCCGCAAGTTTATAAATTTTTTGCATCACCGGGTCGTCGCACTCCAGTCCGAATTTCAATTCACCGATAACCTTTGCACCAAGCTTGAGGTATTTTTCTATCTCCGCTGTTGCATTGGGAAGATCGGGAACCTCGCATGCGCCAAAACTGTATTCCTTAGGGTGTGCCATTGCGAACTTGTAACAATACTCGTTGCCACCAGCCCCGGCTTCAAGCCCATTAGAAGCACCCTCGTGTGTGGATGCAGCATTAACGGGAGTTCCGGCAGGAAGCAGGATGGTTTTAGATATGCCCATTAACTTTTGATGGGCGAGAAAAGTTTCATCGTTACGGCCGCTGTATTGTGTATGTTGATGAATATCGATAATAGGTTCATCCACGGTGTTATGCGTACATATATTTGCCGGAATAGCTGCTACCGCACCCGATGCAATGGCAGCGCCGATTCCACCTGCAAATGTTTGCTTTATAAAAATACGTCTTGAATATTCCCTGCCTGCCATAGTAAATTTTTAAGATTTGTTTATCCCTGTTTTGCGGTCCAGTAAGTGCAATATCCTGTAGCATACACCGGACCTTTGAAAAGCATACAAGCACCACATGGCTTTTCACCTTGTGAGGGTAAAAATAAATTGCATTTATTACAGGTGCTGTCAGCGATCGGTGATTCTTTTACATAGCCCAGTCTTTTTCTTGCTTCACGATCTTTATCACTGATACCCGAAAAGTCTTCGCATGGATCAACAGGTGAAGCTGCTTTACCTTCTTTACCGGTAGATGCATTTTGATTACAGCTTCCTGAAATTAATGCAGCGCCCAGCACACCGGGAACAAGAAGAAAATACTGTTTGATAAATCTTCGCCTCGAATTCATAGCCTATTGTAATAAGTTTTTAATCTCGGTAACTGCAGCTTCTATTTCTTTCCCGGCGCCATGTGAAACATTTTGGAATATCGTGGTCATGGCAGGATCAGTTTTGGGCTTGATCTGCAATTTTTTAATCCCTTTACTCAATCCTGAAAGTGCAGAAAGCTCAAAGCCACTGTCATTTTTAAATGATTTACTCGTAGCGAGTTGCAGCAGGCGCACCATTTCTCCGGGTTTGTTACGTGCGCCTACAACATACGACAGGTCGCTAACGAACGAGGCTTTTGCTGAATCGTATTTTGAAAAAAAGTCGTTTTTACCGGAAAGCTGTTCAAGTAATTGAACTGATGATCCCTGGTGCGAGCTAAGCACCGCCATTCTAAAATATGGGTCTTCAACATGTTTGGAAATAACCGCTGCCATGATTGCACTTATATCAGCACTTTGAAATTCACCAAGACTTAAAGTCGCCTGTAATGCCACGCGTGCTATTGAATCACCGGTTGCTTTTTTGATCTTCGGCAATAGCTCCGGGTAACGTTCCGCAAGTATCAGCGCGTTCTCTCTCAAATTCGCATCGGCATCATTCAATACTTGTTTTACCAATGATGCATCCAAGGCATTCAAACCCTCCAGCACATACAACGCTCTAAGCCTGGCACTTTTATTTTTTTGTGTTTGAACCATTGACTTGGCAAGCGGAACCACAGAGCTGTCAAGTCTTTCAAGTAATAACCGTTGTGCCTGTATAGCAAACCACTGGTTGGTGGAGGCAAGCAGGTCAATCAATTGTTCGCTGTGCATTACTTTCAGGTTACCCGAAGCATGTTTTTGAGCATTATTTTTTTTGGGAACGATACGGTAAATCCTGCCCTGGTCCAGGCCACGATTAAAATCCATATCAGTAGTCAGGTCCTCAGGAATTGAGACAGGTGTTTCGATATGCTGCCGGTACATGTCAATCACGTACAGGTAACCATCAGGTCCAATTGAAAAATTTACAGGCCGGAACCAGGGATCTTTTGAAGACAGAAATTCCTTTTCTTTTTCTGTCTCATCGCGATGCGCCACAAATCTTGTGCTGTCCGGAGAAAGGGTAAGAACATCACG
Organism: uncultured Flavihumibacter sp.; assembly: GCA_964242315.1. Classification (GTDB taxonomy): domain Bacteria; phylum Bacteroidota; class Bacteroidia; order Chitinophagales; family Chitinophagaceae; genus JADCRZ01. Next base: position 17,816 of record CAXTDO010000017.1, on the reverse strand, counting down.
GTGGATGAGGTTTCCAGCCACATCACCGGTAAAAACATTTCCATAATATTTCTTTGGGAACGCGTCACCCATATAGATCGTGCCACCGGAGCCACCGGTGAAATGGTCATCGGCATATTCAACCCGGCTGAGTTTTTGTTCTTTGTACTGTTTGTTGCGCCTGTTGGTACGTTCTGCCCGCCAGTAAGGTGCCGGAGTTTCCTGGAACATAACAGGATCGTGATCCGAGATGTTTAACACAGCCGCAGTGGAAGGAAGAAAGGAGTGACGATGTAAATAACGCCATGGGATAACCGCATTTTGAAGATGTATGGTATTTTCAGTAAAGAAGCGATGCCCCCACTGGTCAATAGTTTGACCGAATTGGCCCGGGCCTGTTTCCGGTTCAAATTTATTTTGATCGAGCCGGAAACGAAAGTCGGCACCTTTTACTGATAGTGGCGGAGCATTTTTATTGCGCTCGAAATGTATCATTCCATCCTGCCCACGGTTGTTGGCATATATCCAGTTGTCAACACCAAACCGAAGGAATGTTATCTGTGCTTCGGAATTACTTTTAAAAAACCCTGAGAACAGCACTTCTTTTACATCAGCTTTGGAATCGCCATCCGTATCTTTCATGTATAAGATATGAGGCGCTGCGGTAACAAACAGTCCGCCTTTCCACGGCATGATAGATGTTGCTTCAGAAAGACTATCTGCAAATACCGTCGACTTATCTATTCTCCCATCACCACTTGTATCCTGCAGTAACAAAATACGTCCGGCTTCTTTTCCTGGCTTGGGTTGATAGGGGTAGTCGGGCATTTCAACTACATACACCTTACCTTCTTCATCAAAAACCATATCTACCGGGTCTTTTACAAAAGGTTCAGCGGCAAATATTTCGATGTTGAAGTCGTCATTTAGCTGAAAGCTTTTAAGCGCTTCTTCCGGTGACAGCGGTTCGGAATAATGTTTTGTAGTGCAGGCAATTGCTAAAAGCATCACCGGCAAAAGGCTTAGCGAAACCTTTTTAAATGAACACAAAAAATCGGGCGCATGCATTTTTGTTTGATTTAAACTTGAGAAAGTTGGTTGTTGCGGATCTTCGGGCAAATCTACCCCATCTTCTTTGTCTGGTATTTAAATATAAAGCAGTCGTCGTTAATATGAATTTACATTTCTGCGGATGCAATTCCTGTTACTTTTATTTACAATCATGATATTATTTTTCACAGGGACTATCAGGAGACTACTCCTAATTTCTCTTTGGATTCTGGCTTCCAGCTTTCGAGCTGGTGCCCCCAGCCGGAAAACATCAATAGCACTAAATAACATGGTATTAATAACAGAACCGCATTCTGCGGATGATAGGTGTTATTATCGATGATCTTTCCAAACATTAACGGAAAGATACCACCGCCAACAACCGACATCAGTAACATCGCAGATCCTGTTTTTGTAAAGCGTCCAAGTGCCCTGATAGACAGTCCCCATATGGTTCCCCACAGCATTGCTGCCCCGAACCCGGTGAGGATAAGACAGTAAACCGACGTAATGCCGCTGCTTAAGTATGATCCTAACGTTAACGCCAGTCCCAAAACAGAACACCATAATAGTGCCTTTTGCTGTGACAGGTATTTTGGAATGAGCATCGTGCTTGCAAGGTATCCAAGTATCATCGCATACAACGTGTATTGTGTGAAATGACGCGCTTCTTCAATCGGTATTCCCAATGACCTGCTGTATATTATAATTCCGTCAATAGGCAGCCCTTCGCAGGCAGTGGAAACAAACAGCCCGATAACACCTAACACCAGGTACGGATAGTGAAAAACACTTGCTTTGTGTTTTACTTCGGTGGTGGTATCGCCTTCTTCTGTTTGCGTTTCGTTGATCTCAGGGAGTTTCGAAAAAAATACCATCACCGCCAGCAACAACAACACACCGGTAATTAACAGGTAGGGATTCACAATTTTAAGCGCATAGGCATTGAGAAGGGTTTCTTTGGCAGCAGCGCCCACTTTGCTTACGGTAGCAATAATTGCATCGGCATCAAATAAAAATATTGAACCAAGCGCAGTGGTACTTATGATGCCGGCAAATTTATTGGCAAGTCCCATAAACCCTATCCTTTGAGCAGTGCTTTCTATAGGTCCAACAATAGCAACATAAGGGTTTACGGCTGTTTGAAGCAATGTTACCCCGGCTCCCGTGATGAACAATCCCGTTAAAAACAATGGATAGGTGCGCGAGTATGCCGCCGGTATGAACAGTATCGTGCCCACCGCCATCATAATCAACCCTGACACCATACCCTTTTTGTACCCCGTGTATTTTAATATCCATGCAGATGGTAACGCCATTACAAAATATGCAATGTAAGTTGCAAAAGATACGAGTGAAGCCTGTGCGTTTGTTAACTGTAAACAGATCTGGAAATAAGGGATCAGTACCCCCGTGATCCAGGTTAAAAATCCAAACACAAAAAAGAGAATTCCTATAACTGTGAGAGGATAGATGTATGATTTTGACCCGGGCATTCAACAAATAATTTAATTAGTTTCTTGCTGTTTTTATTCCAGGGAAATATTCAGAGTATATTAAGGCAGCAGTTATGGTATCAACAAATCTACATTTCATAAATTTCAATTACTTTAATTTTCTTTTACATTTATGATACTATCTTTCAAACAGTAATATCATGAGTTATTTTCGAAGCGCCCGTGCTTACACAGGTCCGGTTTAGCAAATGGACCGATATATTAACTCAGGCTGTTTTACAGGTAAATCAATATGTATTCATTGGATTTTCATCATCAAAAAACTCCTTAAGGAATTTTTTAGATCTCAGGCTTTCTGCTTTGAAGCCGCCTACTGTAATTATACACGCAAAAACAAACATTATCGCAGGAATAAAATTTTGGTAATTAAAATCATTCGATTTTATCGCATTGGTAATTGCAGGTAATATGGCAAAAGCAAGTAAACCACTAAAACCCAGGAACACTACCAGGAAAATGATGACAATTATATGAAGCGTCATCCTGACTTCTATTTTTGTTCCGTTATAATCTTTGCTTATTGTGCCTTTGATTTCAGGCCTGAATGAATTTCTATAATTGATATTGCGGTGCATTTTAAATTTCCCATCTGAAATTTCACCGGAAAATTCCTTTCCTGTATAAGGGCGTGGATTAAATATTGAATATGCAGGCTCAGGCCCAACAATTTGCCCCAATTTCCTGGCGACTACTTCCGGAGTCAACCTGGTTGTTATAATAAAATGTTCGTATGGTAATAATAACATGCTTATGATTGTGATTATAAATGTATGTCCTGCAATTTATATAAGATGCTATTTAAATTTTTAAGAGTAATTAAAAAATATTTTCTGCAAAACTTTTCTCAGAAATTAAAATTAAAAAGCAAACTAATGGCAAAACGGAATATCGTTTATCTACACTAGTTCTATCATATATCCATCCTCCATCCTTCTTGCTTAATCCAATACTAAAATGGGTTGAGTAAAAGATTGCCAAATTATTTGTTACTGACACTACCCTATTTGAAAAAGGTTTTCACTTACTAACCTGGAAATTTCATCGAAAGCGATGAAAGCCAAATCAACCGAGTCGGAGAGCCTGGCGGACAACTATAATTATATCGGCTCAAACACTTATATCATTAATCACCTTCCTTTATAATACCGGCAATGAAAAATACCAGATTTCCCTAAACTCATCCCGTATCAGCAAAGCTGGTGAAAAGGCCTATTTTCCGGTTTATCCAATAGGTCTCTTACAAGTCTAGCCAAAGAAATACGTTTTTTCGGCTATGCCAACTTCAAAATCAAATCTTAAGCTGACAATTTAATTTACAGAAAAAAGGTTAGTAATCACAGTGCAGTTAGAGAACCACTTAATAGAAGTTACGCATACAGCTACATTTGTTGATCATCAAATGTCTTTACCCTTATTGACAATTACAAACGTGAAGAATTTCAAGGCACATTTTGAACGGTTTTACAACACGCCTGTACCTGAATGAAATAAATTAATACTACCATGATTTCATTTATTGCCGGACAATTTTTTATTTAAGCCAACGCATCCATCAATCCTTTTATATAGCCAATACCAAAAAGGTTGCCTTTCATCTCATAACCCACATGGTCGTTACGCTCTCCGTACATAGTTGGCACATGATCGGAACGAAGGGGGCCATCAAATCCCGCATCCTTATATGCTTTCATCATCTTAAACATATTTGTCGGACCATTGTCGTGAAATGTTTCCCTGAAATGACGTGGTGTTCCTTCAACGTCCCTGATATGCACAAAAAAAATTTTCTTCTTTTCTCCGAATTCATGGATCAGGTTTAGAACATCTTCATTCATAGTAGTGTAAGTGCCCTGGCAAAATGTAAGTCCATGCGAGGTGCTATCAGAAAATGACAAAGCTTTTCTTATGGCATCAGCAGAAGTCAATATCCTGCCAATACCATGTACCGGGCTTATCGGCGGATCATCCGGATGCAGTGCCATCTTTACTCCGGCTGCTTCCGCTACCGGCATTACCCGCTCAATAAACCAATGATAGTTCTCCCAGATTTTAGATTCACTTACCGGCGCAAATTTATTATCCGGCTCTTTCAATGCGGCTTCATAAGAAAAGCTGCTGACTAAGGCGCCGCCTCTTTCCAGTACGGCTTTGTGGGTGCGGTACCAGCCTGTGTACATGAAGTTGTAGCAGATCAACTTTATCCCAAGCCTTCCCATGTTTTCCAGCATAGTGCAATACAGCTCAACATCCTTTTCCCGGCCTTCCAAACCGAGTTTTATTCTTGTCATATCCATCTGATCGCCTTCCAAACCGGAGAAATCAAAACCTTCTTCATTAAAAATATTTTTTGAACGGGCGAGGGAGTCGAAGTTATAAATTGCCGGCTCGTTGGTTAATTCGGGAGCTAATTTTGCAATAGCCTGCTCAATGCCCATCTGCCTGCATAAGACCCACTTTTCATCGGGCTTGTTACCAAAGAATAAAAAAGATAATTTCATATGCTGTTATTAGTGTCGTGTGAATGGCTATCAGCTATCAGCAGTCAGCTATCAGGAGGAACGCTCATCGGGTTTGATCTGCTGATACCTGACGGCTGATAGCTGATAGCCATTCATCAAAGTAAAGCTCACCCGCAAAAACTTGTTCTCATCTTTGCAAACGACTCTTCAGCCATCTAAAAATACCCGCCCCGTTCTGCAATAGATTGTACGGAATCACCTGCATACACCCAGCTAAAAATTTTCTTTTCATTTTCCCTGATTTCTTCCGCACGCAACAACACATCATAAGCAATTTCACGTGGTACAATCAGTACGCCATCAATATCGCCCAACACCACATCACCAGGTTTGATGGTGACATCATCAATTTGCAATACTGTCTGATAATGCGTAATCAAACATCTTCCCAGGCTTCCGTTGGATGTCCTGTGTTTATAAAACACAGGAAAATCAGCTTCTAAAATCTGATGTGTATCCCTGATGCCCCCGTCAATACAGGCAGCTTTTAAACCCTTCCCCTTTGCAGTTGCCGTCATTACTCCACCCCAAAGTGTAGCTTTTTCATCTTTGCTGGTATCCCAAACTACAAAAGTATTTTCAACCATGGCATCCAGCATCTGGGAGCGAAACTCCATTTCGCCGGAAACCTGAGGATTTGGTGCACTCTTGACTGTAAAGGCGAAACCGGCCACTGTCCTGTATTCACGTAAGGGAATGATCCTGTTGGGTAAGGCCTGGTTCAATAAGCAAAATTCCCTCAGCACATCATTTACAGCTCCTGTATATAACTGCTCAAACCTTAACAACAATTCATTATCCGGTATGGGAAATGTTCTGGTAGAGATGTATTCCCTTTCAGCAATCAGTTTTTCCAGCTTCATCATACCTACTTCTTTTTTGTATTGCTCTGAACCTGTGGTCTCAATGGTTCCATTACTTTTTGTCGGGCTATTCATAATTGGTTTTTTAATGATAATAATTTTTACCTATTTATTTTTAAATTGTCACACTCCTGCATTGGATAAAAAACCTCCATCTACCGGCACGACAATACCGGTTACAAAACCCGCCGCTTCATCGCTGATTAACCAATTCATGCAACCAATTAATTCAGGAGCTTCACCAAAACGTTTCAACGGTGTGTGAGCCAGAACGCTGTTTCCACGGGCAGTTTGGCTGCCATCATCGTTGAACATGATCTTCCGGCTGCGATCATTTAAAAAGAAGCCGGGAGCAATAGCATTTACACGAATATTAGCTGGTGCCAGATAAGCCGCCAGCCATTGTGTAAAATTGGCGATTCCTGCTTTGGCCATACCGTAAGCACCTACTTTTGATAGAGGACGGTAGCTGTTCATAGAAGCAACATTAATGATGACTCCTTTTTTTTGCTTTGCCATGCTGCTGCCAAAAACAAAACAAGGTATTACGGTACCCATTGTATTGATATGAATCACACTTTTAAACACTTCCATATCCAGGTTAAAGAAACCTTTTACTAAGCCGTCATTTGCCAGTTCTTTTTCATCGTATTCGGTGATGTTAGTCAGGGCATCGTTCTGGTTACCACCGGCACCATTAATCAGAACAGTACCAACCCCGAACACTTTTTCGATGGTATCCTTTGCTGCTTTGACGGATGCCTCACTGGAAACATCGGTACTTACCGAAATAGCGATGCCGCCTGCCCTTTTTATTTCCTCTTCTACCACTTTTAATTTGTCCAAAGTTCGGCCCAGCAATGCTACCTTGTAACCCTGGGCGGCCAGGTTCCTTGCCATTTCTGAACAAAGGGTACCGCCGGCACCGGTAACAACTGCTATTTTTTCTATGTTGCCTGTACTCATCGTCTTTATTTTTTTAGCCAGTTTTTTATATTCCTGTAAGAAATATTTTGAACCATCGTTGAAACAAAATTCCAGTCATCGGGCAGTTGCTCTTCTTCCACCCATGCGCCTAAAATGTTACAAAGTATCCGCCGATAGTAATCGTGCCTGAGAAAAGACAGGACACTTCTTGAATCTGTTGTCATACCAATGGAAGTACCAAGTAAGCCGTAATGACTTAATACCAGTAATTGCTGTGTAATACCCTCCTGATGGTCATTATACCACCAGACGGGACCAAACTGAATCTTGCCCCGTACGCCATCTTCTGTAAAAGAACCGGTGATTGTGGCAAGTACGGCATTATCTGCAGGGTTCAACGTATATAATATTGTTTTAGGTAAGCCCTTTTGCTTATCTAATTCATCTAACAAGAGACAAAGTGACGACACATCAACTGTATTGCCAATACAGGCATATCCACCGGCAGCACCCACTTTATTGCGTAAGGTGGTACTGGTATACCGATGGGCACCCAGGTGCAGCTGCATTTTCCATTCCCTCCCGGCATATTGGTTACCAAGAAAAAGGAGCAAATGTGATTGTAAGCAGATTAAATCATGATCCCTTAACGGCTCTTTTTTTAAAACTTTTTTAAAAATTGTATCTGCATTCTTCTCATCTGCAAGAATAAATCTGAAACTGCTGTCCAGGGAATGATCAGACAACACGCAACCCATTTCATCAAAAAAATTGAGCCTGTTGATGATTGCCTCTTTATAGGATAGGAGATCATTTACCGGAATACCCGTGGCGGTTTGTAAGCCATCTAACCATGTAAAAAAAGAAGAGGTGTTGAATGCGATCATACTATCGCTACGTAAAGAAGGCAGACAAATTATTCCTGTTTGCTGTTCGAACAGGGCATTATGATGCGCTAAAGTATCCAGCAAATCATCTGATGTACAAAGCATTTCTACTCCCAGCCGCTTCACGATATCAAGGGCGCCATACCCATCTTTTGCAAGTAGCCCATTGACCTTATCCCATAGCTGTTGCGCATTATGCAGCGTTAGTATTTCTTCAATGCCAAACAGCTCTTTCAACTCCATACAACCCCAGTGAAATAACGGGTTACCGGCAGTATGCGGAAAACAATCTGCCCATGCCAGGAACTTTTCATGGTCAGATCTATCCCCGGTAATCAACTCTTCTGCAATACCATAGATACGCATGGCTCTGTGTTTATAAGGATCCCCCTGCACCCAAAGCTGATAGATATTTTCAAAACGCTTATTAGATGACAGCGTAGCAGGATCAATATGGTTGTGAGGATCTATAACAGGCAACATAGCGGCTACTTCATGGTATAACCGTTTACCATAATCGTTGTAGAGAAGAAAGTTTCTGTGATAGAACGGTTTCATTGATGGTTTACCTGTTTAGACCTCGCACTGATAGGAAAACATCCTACCTGGGAAGTCAGATTCTATTTTATCGTTATTAAACTCTTATCAGCAACCAATACCGGCGCATCATAGACAGGTATTTTTTTAAAAATATACGTACTGCCTTCCCTGCTCCAGTCGCTCGCCGGTATCTCATACACGCCACCTGTTAGTATATCAACATACACCGGCTCACTAAAATTCCCGTTCAACACCGTAAAGGCAATATCTCTTGTACTGTTGCTGTTGGCTGGTATATATTCATCTACCCAAATAGCAAACAATTGCTTCCCGGTTGCCTTATGCCCATAGCCAAATACCGCCAGACTTCTGTCGGTGCTTTTGTTGTACCTCACTTCACCCGGTTTTAAAACCTGTTTTACATTGTAGGTGGATTGCAAACCTTTTATCCTTTGCAGGCTGTTATCAAAAACCGACGTCACATGCTGCATGGCATAGTACACCAGTTTTGGACGAACCGCCTTTTTGGTCGAATCTGACTGGATCAATCCCTTCACATTCAGCCTTGTGATAGGTCCGGTCTTTGGATAATTCATATCGATGATTCCAAGGATGCTACATTCCACATCATGGCCTAAATCGCCTAACATTCTTCGCGTGTTCCATTTGGCTTGTGTGAGCTCGTTCCAGTCCCAATCACCCAGTGCGCCACGGCCGAAACCCGGGGCGGATGGTGCACCGTTCTCTCCCTGCCGCAACGCCACTTTAGTTGAGTACTTATCCAAAACCTCCCGCAACGCTGCTATATGCCTGTAGTTAGCATCAGGGTTATATACATAATCATGATAAGTCATGTTATCAAACAGATACATTTTTCCTTTCTGATGAATAACTTTGAAAAAAGCATCAGCATATTTTAAATCAATGTGCCCCATGGCCAGTCCGGAAATTTTTGCAGATGGTTGTATCCTTTTTATAATCTCCGCTGTTCTGATATTTAAGTCAGCTACTTTTTCGGGAAGGTTAATTTCATTATCTCCAAAGTTAGGCTCATTCCAAACCTCCCAATCCTTCACTTTTTCCTTATACCGTTGCACCAGGGCTTCCACCCACTTATCCCATCCCTTTAAAGCTTCTCCCGAAGAAGGAATACCTGCGCTTAAATTGGTACCGCCGCCACCTTTGTAAATTGGATTACCATACGAAGTTTCCAGCCAGGGTTGAAAACCCCTTGCAACAGCATCATCAATGATCGCATCCAGCCAGGCCCAATCATAAACACCTTTACTTTTCTCAGTTTTTGCCCACCCCGCCTGCATGCGCAACCGCTTTATTCCCAGCGGCGCTATATAGTCTTTGTACTGCTGATAATCTGTCATGTCGCGGTCAAGCGTTTCGCAACCTAATATCCAATTGGAGGATTCAATTTCAGCAGTGCTTCGCGGTTTGATGCTGCCAATGGCTTTGAAGTGCAAGTTCAACTCCGCCACTACCCTGCTCTTCATCGTGTCCGTCGTTTGGGCAAAGCCTACGCCGGATAAAAGAAGGAGCACTGTTGCTGAAATAGTTATGATAGGTTTAAGAAGCATTTCTTTCTATTTTATTACCAGCATTCAGGTTTCAAAGCACCTTCGTACTGTTTCAATGTAGTTTTTTTCCACTTTAGTGTTAATCGTAAACTGACGTGATGCGTTTCAACTGTTCGACCAGTTTTTTTAACCACGGAGGAAAAGCCGAGGTACCACGGAGGTCCACGGAGGAGGCTTCTCCGTGGACCTCCGTGGTACCTCGGCTTTTCCTCCGTGGTTAAAAAAAACACTTACCAGCTTAGCTACTAAAAAGAAAATACGTCAACGTAAGCTTCACTTAACACTATGCTCTTGTTGTTCATCCCAATGGCTTTCCCATTCTTCCGGTTTTCGTTATACTGTTTCAAGCTGCCGGACCGGCGACTCCATCTCCTGCTTCTTCAAGTCCGCTTTTTCCCGGTTAAAGAAATACATTATCCCTGCCAGAACCAAACAAACAGCTCCTGCAATCATGGACGACATACCGCTTGTATTTTTAATAGACGGAATACTCATTACCACAAATAACCCCCCGGTAACCAACAGCGCTACTGCATATAATTTATTCATTGCTTTCTGAAAACCCCGGTTCTCTACCGGCTTTTGTGCTTCTGTTAATGGCGTTTCCAGCTTTGTAAATAGTATCGCAACATTTTGCCGGTAAACAGGATTTTTAGTCTGGAACAAACCGGAAAGTAGAAATATGACAATGCAAACAAGGATCTCGATCAGCGTTCCGGCCTGCCAACTTATCTGAGGCTGATAATTTAAAATTAATCCTGTTATGATCCCTACCACCACCGTGGCCAGGGCACCCCAGGGTTGGGGTTTCTTTAAAACGATACCCAGCACTAATGGTACTGTCATTGGGATGGCAAATAACCCGGTGAATAGTTTATTGGCTTCAAAAGCGCCGCCAAACCCACCTACATACAAGGCACCAACAGTTATCATAGCACCCAGGAAAAGGGTCATGGCTCTGCCTACCCACAACAACTCTTTGTCTCCTGCATTTTTTTTAAATAAACGCTGATAAATATCCTTTGTCAACACACCGGCTGTTACATTGTATTCACCGCTTAGTACACTCATAGTAGCAGCAAACATGGCAGCCACCATTAATCCCATGATTCCTTGCGGCAGCAATTTTAAACTAATACTTACGTAAGCCATTTCGGGGTTTTCCAGATCTGGAATTATAGCTCTTGCTGCTATGGATGGGAAAAGAAAAACGATCGGAAAAATAAAGAAAAGACTGGCGCTTAACAGGGCTTGCTTTCTTCCGGCCTTTTCATCCCGAACACTGTAGAACCGCTGAATGAAAGTCCAGTTGCCACTGTATTTAATCAGGATCATAACATAATAAACGCCGATATAAAGTGGAATTCCTTTACTGCCATGGGTCCAGGTAAAATGCCCGGGAATGGTATGCACAAGGTTTTGAAAACCACCTGCAGCCGTAACGGCTAACGGAACAAGTATTAAAGTAGCCACAATCAAAATAATAAATTGCACAACGTCGGTTATTACCACAGCCCACAAACCGCCCGCGATCGTATACAGCGCTACAATCACACCACAAACGAGTATAGAAGTTTCGAGGCTTATGCCGGTAGCAGCTTTTAAAAACAAGCCCAGTGCATATAAGCGAACCATGTTATCCAGTATCTTAAACCCTACACCACTCCACGAAAATATCTGCCGCACCGCAGGACTAAACCTTGTCTCCAGGTACTCCATCGGTGTACTGATACCTGCCCTTCTCCACCGCCTGGCAAATACGGCTGCACCTACCAGTGCGGGCAACACCGTACTCCATATTAACGTAATGGCAATCATTCCATCGCTGTAAGCAATACCTGCATAGGCTACAAAAATAAAAGTACTGAACTTGGTCATGAAATTGGAGATCGCCCCCGATACCCAGGGAATAGAATTACCCCCTTTAAAATAATCACCAATGTTTTTTACAAACCTGCCCAGGAACAAACCAATGCCAGCCATTAGTAGCATGTAAACGGCAATTGCCGCATAATCCAGGGTTTGTAATGATTTCATTTTATTTATTTAGATATATTAAAGTGAAGCCCGATACGGCAGTTGCAATTATTCTGACTGTGATCGCTTATCTCCGTTGTTTCTCTTTTTATCTATGTACTTGTACTACGCTGTTCTTTTTAGTGTGGCTGTTGCTTATCCAATTCCTCAGGTCGGCTATAAACACATTACGGGTTCCCCCGGTATATCCGTTGAAGACCACATAACGGCCCGTACGATCCCAGGCCGGGTGGGGATCAATCCGAAATTCGCCATTAACATTGGAAACATACACTTCCGCCACCTTTTCTTCTCTGCCGGTATCGGTGTGCAAAAATCGGATGGGCACGGAGCCATCCCGTTTTGTAATAGGTTCATCGGGATAGGCATCAGTAACTATCAAAGGCAAACCTCCCGGATGATAAGAAGGATGACCTGATCCAGGCGTAAAAACCGTCTTTAAGTCAGTGCCGTCGTACTTAACTGATATCAGTTCAAGCCCTTCTTTACCATCGATATTTAAGTTCATGGAAAGGTGTTCACCATCCGGCATCCAGTTTACATGATGGCCTCCTTTTGCCCACTGCTCCGGTGTAACAGCCGTTCTGATATCTGTTCCATCGGGTTTCATAGTAATTACCGACCGAAGCCTGGGGCCGCCTTTCACCGGCGACCATTGTACGGTAGTCAGTAGGCGTGTACCTTGCGGATTCCACTTTACCTGGAAACAATAATATTCATAATCCTCCGGGTTCGGAACGGCGATGGATGGCAGAGACTTCTCATAAATGGCTTTAATGGTGCTGATCCGTTTGCTTTTACCCGAGGCAACATCTATTATGTCAATGCCATCGTTATCTACGGGACCAATATTGTGTTGAATGAATTTTTTAGGAATGATTACTCCATACCCTACCTGTGCATAGGTAGACTTAATCAGGTTGTACGTGGCTATGCGTTTGCCGTCATTGGAGGCCATAAAGATAGTTCCATCCAGCCTGCGGCTGGTGCCCGTAGCCGGATCGAGTACAACACAATAGGCTTTCCAGGTAGCAGTATCAACATCATTAAACAAAAGTTCCTTATCGGTTGCACCCCATTGTACATTAGCACCCAACTGCACTTCCCATCCCCTTGTTTGCGCCACTACCCTTTCTTCCCCGGTTTTCATATCTACCAGGATCACCTCTCCGGCATCACCGGGTTGAGGCGACCTGTTTTCGTAAGGCATACGGAACAAAGCCAGGAATTTACCTGACGGACTTACCGGTGAGGTGTCAAAAAAACGATGGATTATCCTGCCTGTACTGACCTTTTTTACGGTTATACCCTTGCCCGGAACCATTACGGCAGCGGCATTATCATTGGAGGATTGTGCGTTTGCTTTTGTCATAGCTATCATAAGGAGGAAAATGAAACAACTCATCCAAACGCTCCTTCTTTCCATTATTTCCTTACTGTATTTGTGGTCAATAAACATAATTTTCAACTTATAAAAAAGGATAAAAACAGAATGGTTCGAGATCTTTGCATTGCTCTGTTATTACAATTATACGGTTTTAATAACCCGGATTTTGGTTTAGTAGCGGATTCAGGTCGGTTTCACGTTGTGGAATAGGAAAGTATTTATGAAATGCTTTTGTGGCATAGCCTTTTGACGTCATTACCGGCAGGAAACGATCGGTACGCACCAGGTCAAACCAACGTTGTCCTTCAAAGGCCAGTTCAACCCGTCGCTCTTTTTCAAGAGCCAGCCTCGTATCAGCTTGCGCCAAAGCAGAAGACAGATTCGGAAGCCCTGCCCTTGTTCTTACCTGGTTGATAAATGGAATACCCGTTGCGGTTTGTCCCTGTTCATTCAGGGCCTCACCATACATCAGCAATACATCGGCATAACGCAATATGGGAAAATCAATATCGGCATCACCGGCAATGGTACCTGACTGTTTATATTTCACTACATATCTTTCATTAACAGTTGTTGTCCCGTTCAGATAAGAGGTAGCTATAGTTGCCGCTTTCCGGAGGTCACCAGTTTCATAATCACTTAACAGATCTGAAGTAGGACGCATAAAGCCTTCACCGCTGCCGCCCGTAACACCAAAGTAGGTACCGGTGCCGTTCCAAGGCATGGTAGCCGACCAGATAGCACTTCCCTGTCCTATCTGACCGGATTTATATTGCACCAAAAAAATCACATCCTTATTCCCGGCAAAAGGAGTGGCGGCACTGAATACGGCTGCATAAGTATTAGCGGTTACGTTAAACTGACCTGATGTAACGATCTCGTTTAGTTTAGACGCTGCTTTTGCATAATCTTTTTGTGTAAGGTAAACTTTACCAAGCAATGCTTTGGCAGCCCAACGTGAAGCCCTGCCACCTTCAGCAGCAGCGATGGTTGCAGGCAGGTTGCTTTCAGCAAACGATAAATCGGAAACAATTTGATCGTATATTTTTGAGGCCGTTGTGCGTGGGATAGCATAGCCTTCAGCCGGATCAGTGGTTTCGGTAGTCACCAGTTGCACATCTCCAAACAACCGGACGAGATTAAAATAAAATAATGCGCGAAGGAATTTAGCCTCGGCTTCAAACCTCGTCTTTAAAGCCGCATCAAAGCTCGCTTGCGGCAATCTTGCCAATATGGTATTGGTTCTGCTGATACCAATATAATGGCCCGTCCATGCAGAGGAAAACAACGTATTGCTTAAAGAAAAATTGAAGTCTTTCAATTCAAAGATGGATACATTGCTAACCGCCCTGGTAGCCCCGAAATCAGCGTTGTCGGAAACAGTTTCGCCCAGGTTTAGCAGTGCGGATTGTGCATTACAGTTACCATACAATCCGTTTTGCTTAAATGAAGAATAAGCGCCTACTACAGCATTATAAAAGTCGGAAGAAGTTGCATATACGTTGTTTGTCGTGCGGGCCGTTTCGGGTAGCTGAACCAAAAAATCCTTACTGCAGGAGCCTATAAAAACAGTTAAAAGAAGTACGGAATAGTGCAATGAATATTTTTTCATATTGATGAGTTGAGGAAAATTAAAAGGTTACGTGAATACCTACAGTAGTTGTGCGGGCCAACGGGTAAGTGCCATAATCAACACCCAAAACCGTTTGGTTATCGCCGGCATTACCTACTTCGGGATCAAAGCCCCAATACCTGGTAAACGTATGTACGTTGGTGATACCTGCATAAATTCTTGCACCCTGAACTTTAAATTTGCTCACAATGAATGGCGGCAATGTATAGCCGAGATTGATTTGCCGGATGCGGAAAAACGAAGCATCAAAAATGAAAAGTGAGCTATACTGAAAATTGTTGTTCTTGCCGCCCCGGATGGCACGCCCAAATTGGCCATACTTGCCACCACCAGGATTATCAGCACTTCTCCAGCGGGCTTCGTCAATAAAAGCCGCATTGTTTTGCACCCCTGAATTATTGGCAGTAAAGGTTCCTGAATAAATGCTCTGCCCTATCATGGCATTGGTTAAAACATCCAGGCTAAAACCTTTGTAAGAAACGGTATTATTGAAACCGAAGAAGTAATCCGGGTGCGGAGAGCCAATAATCTCCCTGTCATTATCATCAATCTTTTTATCGCCGTTAACATCTTTAAACTTAACATCACCTGCCCTGGCAAATGGTTCGGCCGGGTAAGAGGCCGCTTCCGCATCGCTGTTAAACACACCGGTAACCCTTCTGCCATAAAAAACACCGATGGGCGAACCGACCTGGGTAATATTGGTATTTCCTTTATCGCTTGTAGCTCCATAAATCTTATCACTGGCCGTGCTCATAGCCAGCACCTTGTTGTGGTTGAACGTGATATTGAAATTCGTATTCCATGAAAGTTTGCCTTCCAGGTTCCGGGTATTCAGAGAAAACTCATAACCTTTGTTCTGCACCTCGCCAAGGTTGACGGTAGCTGAAGTAAAGCCCGTCACGGACGGAGTTTGTACGTTGAAGAGCATATCCTTGTTTCGCTTGTCATAATAATCAGCAACGATGCTTATACGATTATTGAAGAGCGATAAATCGATACCTATATCGGTCTGGCTTTGCGACTCCCATCCCAGGTTGGTATTAGCCAATGAGCCCGGAACAGTGCCAGGTACCAAAGCATCCCCAATCACATAGTTGGAGGTGCCAAGCAAACTTAGCGCCCGGTAATTGCCGATTGCATTGTTGCCGGTAACGCCGTAACTGGCCCTTATTTTAAGGTCTGAAACAACGTGTACCGACTTCATAAATTGCTCGTCCGACACCCGCCATCCAATTGCGGCTGAAGGAAAATTGCCCCACTGCTTGTTTTCACCAAAGCGTGAGGAACCATCTCTTCTTACCGTTGCGGTCAATAAGTATTTATCTCTGAAAACATAATTAACCCTGGCCAAAAAAGAAATAATATTATTGCGGTTGACGCTTTCGGTTCCTGCATTTACGGTGCCGCCATTTATGTTTTGCACGAGGTCGTCCAGAAAATTAGTGGCACCTGCTGTAATAGCGTCTACATAATCGCTTTGCGCAGTAAAGCCGGCAATGGCATCCAGTTTATGTTGTCCTTTGCCCCGTTTATAAGCAAGTGTAGTTTCACTCAACCAGTTAGTGGCTTCATTATTGGCTGCATTGGCAAAAGCCGGTGCGGTAGGAGCGTTGGTAGCTAAAGTAGATGCCTTAAAAGTCCGTGATTTATAATAGTTGATATCGGTGCCAATGGTTGTCCGCAATTTGAGGTTGGATAAAATATTGTATTCGGCATAGGCATTACTAAAGAGCCGGAACTGTGATACGCTTGTTTTATATTCATTCGCAATTTTTACCGGATTGGCGATAGGTGCATTACCACTTTCACCGGAGATAGAAGATCCATAAGAACCATCTGCATTGTAGACAGGGAGGGTAGGATCGGCTCCCAGGGCTGACACAATCAGTCCGTATGCTCCGTAGTGCCCTTGAATGGGAGGGGTAAATTCCTGGCTATAACTCGGCAATACACTAATACCTGCATTCACTTTGTTTGAGACTTTCGCATCTACATTAACCTTAAAACTATAGCGTTTAAAATTAGACTGAATGATGATGCCATCCTGATTATAGTAACCACCGGAAAGTGAGTACCGTGTTCCTTCGTTGCCACCCGATAAGGATACCTGATGACTTTGTACCATTGCCTTTCTGAATATCACATCTTGCCAATTGGTGCCCGCACCTACCGAATCCATGAAAGCTTTGCTCTTATATCGATCTGAAATATCATATGAAGCGCCGGACCTTGTGTTGTTGTCATCATTGATGTTGCCCGTTGGAAAATTATCCAGATAACCTGCATTGCGTCCATCAATAACCCATTGTGCAAATTGCTGTGCGTTCATCAACTTAATCTTATGGGCTACTTCCTGCACACCGACATAAGAATCGAATTCTACTTTGGGCTTGCCCGATTTACCCCTTTTTGTAGTGATGATGATAACACCATTAGATCCTCTTGAACCATAAATAGCCGTGGCGGAAGCGTCTTTCAACACATCAATGGATTCAATATCAGACGGATTGATAGTTGACAACGGATTACTGTAACCTACACTGGTAACCGGGTAGCCGTCTATAACAAACAGTGGTTCTACTCCCCCGGTTATGGAGGAAATGCCCCTGACCAAAATAGTGGTGTTACCACCCGGTGCCCCTGAGGTAGTGCTGATCTGCAAACCCGCTACCTGCCCTTGCAGCGCTTTGTCCACGCTATTGGTCGTAACTTTTTCAATTTCCT
Source organism: uncultured Flavihumibacter sp. (assembly GCA_964242315.1). Classification (GTDB taxonomy): domain Bacteria; phylum Bacteroidota; class Bacteroidia; order Chitinophagales; family Chitinophagaceae; genus JADCRZ01. The sequence continues at coordinate 161 of CAXTDO010000017.1, read as the reverse complement.
TTGCACTTACGGAGCCAATAGCGCCGGTCAGGTCTTTTTTACGCTGGGTGCCGTAACCAACGACTACCACCTGTTCCAGTTTTTTTGACTCCTTCAACGCCAAAACAACACGAGTCACTTCTGCATCACCGGCAGTAATTTCTTTGATTGTATATCCCAGA
>CAXTDO010000016.1:0-20140 GCA_964242315.1 uncultured Flavihumibacter sp. | reverse complement strand
TTCACTTAACACCAATTCCCAGGCTTTCATATTTGTTTGCCTGGCCGGAACTTTATCGAGGTCTATCTTCATTCCAACACCGCCTTTAGCGCTCATTTCGGCAGTGGAGCAAATAATTCCGGCTGCGCCCATATCCTGCATGCCTAATACCGCAGCGGTTTTGATTACTTCCAGGCATGCTTCCAGTAATTTTTTTTCCTGGAAAGGGTCGCCTACCTGTACAGCCGGCAATTCCTCCGTGCTTTCGGCGGTAATGTTGGCGGAGGCAAAGGAAGCGCCTCCTATACCGTCTTTCCCGGTTGCACTGCCTACAAAAAATACAGGGTTACCAATTCCCACCGCAGTTGCTGAAATGGTTTCGCCCGATTTTAATATACCCACACTCATGGCATTCACCAAAGGATTTGTATGATAGCAATCTTCAAAATAAATCTCCCCTCCTACTGTGGGTACGCCAAAACAATTTCCATAGTGTCCAATCCCATGGACCACCCCTGCGAGAAGGTGTTGCGTTTTAGCTTCTTTTAAATTTCCGAAACGAAGGGAATTGAGGGTGGCAATCGGCCTTGCACCCATCGTAAAGATATCGCGGTGAATGCCGCCTACTCCGGTGGCTGCCCCCTGAAAAGGCTCAATTGCGGAAGGATGATTATGAGACTCTATTTTAAATACTACGCCATACCCATCACCGATATCCATTAGTCCTGCATTTTCATCACCGGCTTTAACAAGCATTTTACTGCCGTCTCTGGGCAAAGTTTTAAGCCATTTAATTGAATTCTTATAACTGCAGTGTTCACTCCACATTGCAGAGAAAGCACATAGTTCTGTAAAGTTGGGTGTTCTGTTCAGATTTTTACAAATGAGTTCGAATTCATCGGCTGTCAAACGCAGTTCTTCAGCGGTTTTAACTGTTACATCCATAATGGGGTAAAAATATAAGAATCGCAAAAGTACGAAGACGCAATATTCTTAAGCTATTTTGCGCCGCTTAATTTGTAGGTAGTTGATAAGTGTTAATTGTAAGTTGTTAATTGTTAATTATAAAAGACAACACCTAATTAACAATTAACAACTTACAATTAACAATTAACAACTTACAATTAACACTTATCAACTGCTCTGAGAAACACAGCCAATTGAAATACAATGTATTCACCGTATATTGATCATCTAATTTTTCATTGTACCGAAAAATAATTCCAGAAACGTACTGTAAAAATTGACCACTTTATTTATTACATAAGAGGTTTCCACTATTTCCCTGCCTTTCTTACCCATCATTTTTCTTTCGTTGGTGCTTAAGGTCATCATACTTTCCATTTTGATTGCCAGGCTACTTGAATCCTTTTTTTTACAAATAAATCCGTTAAAACCATCCCGGATCAGGTTTCGGCAACCCGTATTGTCAGTAGTTATTACGAGTAATTCCACACTACATCCTCCCCTCAAGCTACGCGGTACGCCCTCATTATAGTAAGAAGGCTACACAAAGCAGTCCACCTCGAAAAGAAAGGCTCTCACATCATCAGTAAAACCCTGGTATTGTAAACCGTGCTCCTGTCCCCATGTAAGTATTTGCTCATGTGATACGGCATCCGGATGATCTTCAATGGCACCTAACAAATAACTTCTGAAAACAAAACCTTTTTCCCGGAGTATCAAAGTGGCATCTGCATACTCAATAATACCTTTGCTCTTTAGCAATCTGGCAGACATCAGGAAAGTAAACATCACATTCTTTTTGCTCACCGTTGCATCTTTTTTAAACTGCTCTGTGTTAACACCTTCGCCCGGCAGGATTTTTATTTTCTGATGAGGAACAATTTTGTTATCAGCAAAGAATCCGGCATCTTCTTCATTTAAACACCATACTTCATGAGCATACCTAAGTGAGAAATAGTAGAGTTTTTTAATGAAAGCGCTTAAAAGAAAATTATTTTTATTGAATGCGTGTCCCAGTCCTGTAACAATAGCAACTGAAGGAATATGAAGCATACCTGCGGCAAGTGTACCATAGATATTGGGCTTGATTACATAATGAAAGATAAAATCAGGGCGGTATTTTTTATATACCTTCTTTAACAATAAAAAAAGCCGGATATCATCCGTTGGCTTCAAAGACCGGTTGTTAATTAATACCGGAACAAACAGGCAACCCATTGAAACAAGCAACGGTGCGTATTTATCGTCTTCTGCAATTATTATCACCTCAAATCCGCTTTGCAACATGCTTTGCAGCACTTCCCTGCGAAAATTATACATTGTCCATGCAGTGGGCGAAACAAAAGCGATCTTTATTTTAACCTTTGAATGTTCCTTCATTAGGTGGTGATACTGGTAAGAAATCGGGTATTTTTGTACAAGGATTTTATATCTACTAACTCCGGTATTGTGGTTATTGATGTGGTTGCTACGAGCTTCAGGTGAAAGATATGATACTTTAAACTTCTGAAAACCGGTAGCTGACTGCTGATAGCAATGGTATCAATACAATACTCACTATCACATATTCATTATGGTATCATTGCTGCTTATTATTTTTTACACGACAATATTCATTTTTTGGCTGTTAAAAATTTCACGAAGCTATCGAAATTACCTCTCAGCACGGCAAGTTACGCTGAGCTTTGTTACTAAAATCGCTTTTGGACTGGCATATGGCTTTCTATTCTGGAAATTTTATAAGGGAGATGATACCTGGCAATACCACAATTTTTCACTGGTTGAATACCAAAACCTGTTGCATCATCCTGCGGATTTTTTTAGTGACATCAGGAACAAAGCAAACGGAAGCGCCAGCCTTCAATCTATGTACGACACTACCAATTCTTTCTGGAATAAACTTGATGACGTGCTCTTTATAAAGCTCCTTACCATTTTCGATATCTTCAGCTTTGGTCATTATTATGTGAATGTGGTACTGTTTTGCTTTGTGGGGTATTTAGGACACCTTTTATTTTTCCGGTTGATGGTGCAGTATTATCCCGCATCTTCACGGTTGCTTACAATAGCCGTTTTTTATAACCCGATGGTGATTTTCTGGTTAAGCGGTATACGCAAAGAGGGCATTCTTTTTCTTGCGTTAGCTTTAGTATTGTTTTATTTTAACCGGTTGCTAAAAAGGCAGGGCAATCTTATTGTTAGTACTATAATGATACTTGCAGGAATAGGTGTACTGATGGTGATGAGGAATTTTATAGTCATGTGCCTGGCGCCATCATTATTGGGATGGTTTTTATGCCGTCGTTTCAAATGGAACGCACCGTTGACATTCTTATTGGTGTATACTGCATGCATTTTTATCTTTTTTCTAAGCGGTAAAATTACCGGACTGCCAGACCTGCCTTCGAAAGTAACCCAACGTCAGTACGACTTTATAAGTCTTACTGCCAATACACGTCTTCCTCTCGACAGCCTTAAGGGAACGGCCGCATCTTTTCTTCATGTATTGCCCCAGGCCATCAATCATTCATTTTTAAGACCCTACATTACGGAAAGTAAAGGAATACTACAAATTGTTTCAGCAGGAGATGTTCTTTTATTTTTTCTTATTTTATTAATAGCATTATTATGTTATTCAGACAATTGGAAGGAGATTTTACAAAACCCATTGATACTAACCTGTTTTTGCATTTCATTCTTTGCTTATCTTTTAATTGGATACACGGTACCTTTTCCCGGCACGTTCATCAGGTATAAAGCAATTTTTGAGTTAATATTTATAAGCGTGTTTTCAGTTATTACAGATATCAACAAATTAAAAAGAATTAACATTAATAAAAAACATCATATTACAGTTTCGTGAGAAAAATGTTAGTTTTTTCGTTTAACCATCTATTAACTTCTATAACGGTTACCCAGAGCTAGAATTTTTCCAATAAAATTGTTTTTTACGGCTATTTACCTTTATTTCGTAATTCAATAAAAATCATCTCATGTCTCTACGATTAAACGCTATTAATAATCTTTCTGACCATTCCAAAGATGTAACGGTGGCTTCTACTAAGATCACCGGCATATTTGGAGAAAATGTTTTTACTTTAAAAACTGCCCGTGAGTTATTAAGTGATGAGGCCTATAAAAGCCTGGTGATTTCAATTAAAGGCGGCAAAAAAATTGATCGTGCCATGGCGAACCAGATAGCTTCCGGGGTACGTCAGTGGGCTGAGAAGAAAGGAGTTACGCATTACTCGCACTGGTTTCAGCCATTGACCGGCACTACAGCCGAAAAGCATGATTCGTTTTTTACAATAAAGGGTGACGGAACCGCAATTGAGGAATTTGACGGTGCAGCCCTCATCCAGCAAGAACCCGACGCTTCATCATTTCCCAGCGGCGGTTTGAGAGCTACATTCGAAGCCAGGGGTTATACAGCATGGGATCCATCATCTCCTGCGTTTATAATGGAAATTAACAACGGCAAAACACTTTGTATACCTACTATTTTTGTTTCCTATACAGGTGAATCACTGGATTACAAAGCTCCTTTACTAAAAGCTTTAGAATCTTTAAACAAGTCGGCCGTAGAAGTTTGTAATTATTTCGATAAAAACGTAACAAAAGTTACCGCCACACTAGGATGGGAACAGGAATACTTTGTGATTGATGAAGGATTTTTTAATGCAAGGCCCGACCTCGTATTAAGCGGAAGAACGGTATTTGGACATGGTCCCGCCAAAGGCCAGCAACTGGAAGACCATTATTTTGGTTCTATCCCTGAAAGGGTATACGCCTTTATGAGAGACTTTGAGAACGAAGGTTATAAACTGGGTATTCCTTTGCGCACCAGACATAATGAGGTAGCACCCGCTCAGTTCGAGTGTGCCCCAATTTATGAAGAAGTGAGTGTGGGTGTTGACCACAACACGCTGATGATGGACATTATGGACAGAGTTGCCCGCAGGCATAACCTGCGTGTATTGTTGCATGAAAAGCCTTTTGCCGGAATTAACGGTAGTGGAAAGCATAACAACTGGAGCATGTCTACTGACACCGGTGTAAATCTTCTTGCTCCCGGCAAAACGCCGAAGACTAACCTCATGTTTCTTACCTTTTTTGTAAACACCATCAAAGCGGTTTATGATTATGCTGACCTTTTAAGATCTTCTATTGCTTCTGCCGGAAACGATTTTCGTTTGGGCGCCAATGAAGCTCCTCCTGCAATTATTTCTGTTTTTATCGGTCAGTACCTTACAAAAGTATTAGACGACGTTCAGGCAAGAGTAGGCGACAAATTCGATGAGCAGGACGAAGCCATTCTTAAACTAGACCTTCACAGAAGCATTCCTGAACTGCTGCTGGATAATACCGACAGGAACCGGACTTCACCATTTGCGTTCACCGGTAACAAATTTGAGTTCCGTGCGGTAGGATCAACGGCTAATTGCGCTAATCCGATGACAACGCTGAACACTATTCTTGCAGAAACACTCAAGAATTTTAAGAAAGATGTGGATGCATTGATTGAAAAGGGAGATAAAAAAGAAATCGCGATCATTCATGTTATCCGGGAATACATAGTAAGCAGCAAAAAAGTGCTGTTTGAAGGTGACGGATACAGCGAAGAATGGGCTGCGGAAGCTGAAAAACGTGGTTTGCCTAATGTTAAAACCACGCCATTGGCTCTGGATGCAATGCTTACTGACAAGGCAAAAAATCTTTTTGAAACCAATAATGTTTATACGCATTCCGAACTGGAAGCACGCTACGAGATTGAGCTGGAAAAATACATAAAGAAAGTTCAGATTGAAGCAAGAATGATGGGAGAACTTGCCACCAGCAATATCTTACCGGGGGCGATCAGATATCAGAATACGCTTATTGAAAACATAAAAGGCCTGAAAGACGTAGGAATGCCTGAAACAGCTTATGCAAACCAAAAGCAAATTCTTGAAAAAATTTCCGAACATATCGCGGCAGTCAGTGAAGGCGTTGAAAAGATGATTGAAGCAAGGAAGACTGCCAATGTCATTGAAAACAGTCGTGACAGAGCTATTGCTTATTGCGATACCGTAAAAGGTCCGTTTTTCGATGACATCCGTTATCACGTTGACAAACTGGAACTTTTGGTAGATGATAAAGAATGGACGTTACCAAAATATAGGGAAATGCTTTTTTTAAGATAGAAATAGAAATTATCGTTCTTCCCTCCGGAATAAGCCCTTATCGTGAAGATAAGGGCTTCTCTATTTAATATGGTCTTTCGCCCATTTTAAGGCTGTTTGAAACTGTTGCTCTCTGGTTAATTCTGTATTATCCAACACAATCGCATCTTCAGCTTTCTTCAGCGGACTGATTTCACGGTTCGAATCCATATAGTCGCGCATCGTAAGATTATGCATGACTTCCTCAATGGTTACGTTAGGATTCTTTTCATAAAGTTCTTTAAACCTTCTTTCCACCCTTACCGCGCTGTCGGCTGTCATAAAAATTTTTAATTCGGCTTGCGGAAATACCACGGTGCCAATATCGCGCCCATCCATCACAATGCCTTTGTGATCATCCATTTTTCTTTGCTGGCTTACCACAAAAGAACGCACTTCCCTAATAGCTGCAATCTCACTAACTTTTTCCGCCACTACCATATCACGGATCACATACTCAACATTCTCATCATTCAGGTACATTTCGCTTACCTGCCTTTTTTCATTAAACCTGAATTCGAGATTGATACTTAGCAGCGCTTCCTTTACTGATTCTGTTAGGGTCCAGTCGATATGATTACGAAGAAAATACAAAGTGATAGCACGGTACATAGCGCCACTATCTATATATACATAATTCAACGCTTTGGCCAGTTGTTTGGCTAAGGTGCTTTTACCACAGCTACTCCAACCATCGATTGTAATTATAATCGGCTTTTTTTCCATGTTGCTAAGTTACCTGTTATTGTGAATTGATCTGTTGCCATTAGCTATTAGAATGCACCTGCGTAAATAATCATCTAAGTAAGATGACTGATAAATGCCGTTTGCAAGATTACAAACATTATGGAATATCTATCACGTTATATAAAACAGTTGTTCGATGATGCACATAAAAAAGCCACCCTTTACTGGGTGGCTTTTTGTAACTTATTAAAAAACTCTTATGCTTCTGCTGATTTCTCTGATTTCTTTGGAGAAGCTTCTTTTAAGCTGAACCTTATCTTTTGTGCTTCCTTATCAAGATCGGCAACCAGTATATCTCCATTCTTAATGCTCATACTCAAAATTTCTTCAGCAAGCGGGTCTTCCAGGTATTTCTGGATAGAGCGGTGAAGCGGCCTTGCTCCGAACTGTTGGTCATATCCTTTTTCTGCAATGAAATTCTTTGCTTCGTCGGTTAACTCCAAACTGAATCCTAATGTTACCAGTCTTTTCATCACACCCTTCATCAGGATGTCGATAATCTGGTAGATATGAGATTGTTCCAGCGAGTTGAAGATTACCACATCGTCTATCCTGTTGAGGAACTCGGGAGAAAAGGTACGTTTCAATGCCTTTTCAATAACCGCTTTTGTATTCTCGTCAGAATTCATGGTTCTTGAAGCGGTAGCGAAACCAACGCCTTCACCAAAATCCTTTAACTGCCGGGCGCCGATATTGGAAGTCATAATGATCAGCGTATTTTTAAAGTCAATTTTCCTGCCTAATCCGTCTGTTAACTGACCATCATCCAGCACCTGTAACAACAGGTTATAAATGTCAGGATGCGCTTTTTCAATTTCATCCAGTAAAATTACCGAGTAAGGCTTGCGGCGAACTTTTTCGGTAAGCTGACCACCTTCTTCGTACCCTACATATCCGGGAGGCGCTCCTATCAAGCGGCTCACTGTAAATTTTTCCATGTATTCGCTCATATCGATCCTGATCAGGGAGTCTTCCGAGTCGAACATATACCTTGCTAAAGCCCGCGCCAGTTCTGTTTTACCAACACCGGTAGGACCAAGGAAGATAAATGTACCAATTGGTTTTTTTGGATCTTTCAATCCAACACGGTTACGCTGAATGGCTTTAACCACTTTTGAAATGGCATTATCCTGACCTACCACCATTTCCCTCATATCATCGCTCATCTTACGGAGCTTCTCTGTTTCAGCCTGAACCATTCTTTTAACAGGAATGCCCGTCATCATACTCACCACTTCAGCAATTGCCTCTTCATCTATAGGATAACGTTTGTGTTTGCTTTCTTCTTCCCAAAGGTTTTTGGCTTTCTCAAGGTCTTCTGCCAGTCTTTTCTCCGTGTCGCGCAAAGAAGCTGCTTCTTCGAACTTCTGGCTCTTGACAACTTTATTTTTTTCGTTCTTAATATCTTCTATCTTCTTTTCAAGATCGAGGATTTCCTGAGGAACGTTGATATTTTTCAGGTGCACTCTTGCGCCTACTTCATCAAGTACATCTATTGCTTTGTCTGGTAACAGGCGATCAGTCATGTAACGATCACTTAATTTAACACAGGCATCAATAGCCTCTACGGAATAAGATACGTTGTGATAGTCTTCGTACTTACTTTGAATATTAGTAAGTATCTGGATGGTTTCTTCCACTGTAGGCGGATCGATCATCACTTTTTGGAAGCGGCGATCCAGTGCACCATCTTTTTCAATATACATTCTGTACTCATCTAACGTGGAAGCACCTATGCACTGTAGTTCACCACGCGCCAGGGCAGGCTTAAAGATATTCGACGCATCAAGCGAACCGCTTGCGCCGCCGGCTCCAACAATAGTATGAATTTCATCTATGAACAAAATCACATCACGATTCTTTTCCAGTTCATTCATGATGGCTTTCATTCTTTCTTCAAACTGTCCGCGGTATTTAGTACCTGCCACCAATGCCGCAAGATCTAAAGAGATCACTCGTTTATCAAACAGCACCCTGGAAACCTTGCGCTGCACTATGCGAAGCGCAAGACCCTCTACTATAGCAGTTTTACCAACACCTGGTTCACCTATCAGGATAGGGTTATTTTTTTTCCGGCGTGAAAGGATCTGGGAAACTCTTTCAATTTCCTCTTCCCTTCCTACAATCGGATCCAGCGCTCCCGTTTCGGCAAGGCGGGTAATATCCCTGCCAAAGTTATCCAGCACCGGGGTTTTACTTTTTGCATTACCCGCAGTTTTTGCTTTTTGCTGAGAATATTTTTTCTCTTCATCAAAATCATCTTCATTCTCATCAGCGTATTCACTACGCACATCGTTGCTTTTTACAACGCCTAGTTCATTTCTGAAAAGATCGTAATCCACGTCGAATTGATTTAAGATTTGTGTTGCAATATTTTCTTTGTTCTTTAAAATTGACAGCATTAAATGTTCGGTTTCAACGGTAGGGTTTTTAAGGGCTTTCGCTTCGAGAAAGGTAACGCGAATCACTTTCTCTGGCTGTTTGGTCAGCGGCAAACTGTTGATATTGGCGATATTTTTACCGGTTTTGTCTTTGATGGCTAACTCTACTTCCTTGCGCAATTCGTATAGATCCACGTTGAAGCTTTTAAGAATGCGAACTGCAGTATTATCACCTTCTCTAATCAAACCCAGTAACAAATGCTCGGTACCAATGAAATCATTCCCAAGTCGTAAAGCTTCCTCCCTACTGAACGAAATAATCTCTTTTACCTGGGCTGAAAAATTGTTATCCATTTTATTTGATTGAGTTATACAATAATAACGAATATTTTTGATTAATGTTTAAGGCCGACCAGCCGTTAACCTCGTTATACTCATATACGTGATCAGGGTGTAAAAGTATTTTTCAGATGAACGCTATAATCAAGCAATAAATTGTAAGAACTATGCAAGTCAAAATTGATACCAAGGAGAAATACCATGTCATTACCATTCAGGAATCGAAACTTACTGCTAATATGACAGAACAATTACAAGCCGATTTGTTAATATATTTAAAAACCCCGACTAAAAACGTAATACTTGTTCTGCAAGACACTAATAACATAGACGATGCTGCTGCTGAGACGTTAATTTATATTCAACAATGCTTTTATGAACAGAATGCGTCTTTTGTTATATGTAGCCTTCAACCATCAGTTCAGAAAATACTGGATTCCACCGGGTTGCTGGAGATCATGAATGAAGTACCAACCCAGGCAGAAGCAGCAGACATTATTCATATGGAAGAAATAGAAAGAGAACTATTGGAAGGTGACTTGTAATCGTTTATGCTTGCTGTTTCAGCAATTTAATGAATAAAACGATACGGCAATTCAAATTTTTCAGGTTTAGGTTTAAAAGGCGTTCCCTATCAATAGAGAGCCTGTCTATACGAATTGAATATACTTTTAAAAGACTTCTTTGCAGATGGATAAGTATGCGATCATTGTTGCAGGAGGATCAGGAAGCAGGATGGGTACAAATGTTCCCAAGCAATTTTTAATGCTGCTGCACAAGCCCGTTATATGGTATTCCATTGAAGCTTTTCTTAATGCTTTTAATGATATAAGGATCATTCTCGTTTTGCCGGAAATATATCTGGAACAGGGAAATAATATCATGCAATTAACTTCTTCTCCTGAGAGCATTGAAATTGTTGCCGGCGGCAGTTCGCGCTTTCAATCTGTGCAGCATGGTTTAGAAAGGGTTCCGATGAATTGCGCTGTGTTTGTGCATGACGGGGTACGATGCCTGCTAACACCTCAATTAATTCACCGGTGTTATGAAGCAACCCTTGCAAAAGGAAATGCTATACCGGCCGTTCCTGCTATCGATACATTACGTATGGAAACTGCCAACGGAAGTGAGCTGCTGGACAGAACAAAAGTGAAGATCGTTCAAACGCCACAAACTTTTATCAGCGATACTTTGATCAGAGCCTACCGCCAGGATTATCGTGATTCGTTTACAGATGATGCCAGTGTGGTAGAAAGTCTGGGTGAAAAAATCTATCTGGTAGCCGGTGAAACCACCAACATTAAGATCACGCACCATGTGGATATGCTGCTTGCAGAACAGATACTGATCAGCCGAAACAATACTTAACATTGTGAACAAATCGATACCACAAGGGGCACAAGGAAAGCCGGCACCATTCACTAAGCGTTGTAATGTATGATCATGATCTTACGTTTAAGACAGGCAATCAATAAAGTATTATTCTGCGCTGGCATTTCTGGTGATAGCGCTACCTTTCTTAAATTGTTAAGGAATACAAAAAGATTTAAATGGAGTCAAAAAGCCGGTGCTTCATTAAAAGTGAATAATGATGCTGAAGAAACGTATGATCTTCGGCTTAAACAAAAAGCTTTTAAAATTTACCTGCGTACTTTTTCAGGAGACATTGCCATATTTTATGAGATTTTCTGGAATAAGGTATATAAACTTCCAGGGGATTCTTACAGGAACGTAGAAACGATCGTTGATCTTGGAGCAAATGTTGGATTAGCGACATTATACTTCCGCCATCAATATCCTGATGGTGTGATCTATTCGGTGGAACCCGAACCGAGCAATTATGAGCTGCTATTAAAAAATTTAAACAACGAAATACTACATCAAAACATCGTTCCGATGCATGCTGCTATAGATGCAGAGGACGGAGAAGCTGCGGTACATGTTAATGGCCTGCTATATAATGCAACTATCACAGCGGCAAATAATACCGGTTCTGTAGTGAAAATGATATCAATGAAAACACTTTTAAACAAGTTCAATATAGAGCGGATAGATTTATTGAAAATAGATATTGAAGGCACTGAGCAAAGATTATTTGAAGAGAATACTGAGTGGCTTGATAAAGTGCGGCATCTTTTAATAGAGTTTCATTCAGAACTGATTAAATCATTTTGCACCGAGGTGCTTGTTTCAAAAGGGTTTTCAATACATCCGATTAAAGCCGGAAATGGCAACAGCTATCTGCTGAGGGCGGTTAATGAAAATATTAAATAGCAGTCAATTATTACCTTGTCTTTTCAAGAGGTTTACAGGGAAAGGCAGTTTATTACGAATCAGATGAAGATAATTAACCAGCTTCACACCAAACTGCGCATTAAAAGAAGCAATACCCTCTATGTCTGACCCTTCAAAACGAAATATTCGTTTAGTATCGGCATGGTCTTTAATAGCTGCATCGGTCAGTAAATAGAATGAACCCGTTTGTTTTCCTCTTTCTGAACTACCGCCTATCAAAGAATACACAAACTTTTTATCAACCAATACAAGATATGCTGCAACCACCTCTCCATCAGGCAGTTTCGCCAGGTAAGTTTTAGCCAGCGTTTTTTCAAAACATATGTTTGCACAGGCAATTAGATTATCATATACTTTGGCAGAAATACCTTCATGTTTATACTCGTAGTGCTTACGGTAAAACGAGATTACCTCCGCAGGTTTCACCTGCTTCACTATTTCAACAGCGCTATCAGTTGCTTTCTTTATCATTCGCCGGCACAATCTTTTGTAGCCACCGTTGATAATCTTGTAAGGTTGATTAAGGTTCAGCAAATAATTGTTGCCTGTGATGATAGTTACTTTAAAGTTGACTGTACTTTCCGCAAGAAAATTTAATTCATTCAGTTTGATATCCCAATATCGCAATCTCTTTGGCAAGGCCATTAAAAAATCACTTGTATTAACTCCAATATGTTTTAATCCGAATATTCCTAATGAATGAATGAAGTACGGTTGATACAGGTAATAAAAACCGTATTTACGGTTCCATGTTAAGGGCATAACGGCTTCATAGTCATTTAACACCAATGCATCCCATTTGCCAGCCATCAGATCGAGGTAAAAAGATTGCGCATAAATCAATCCGCAATCTGATTCATTAACACACTTATCCCATTTTATAGTATCGATATCACAGCGCCGGCAATACCATATATCGTTTTGGATTATTGCCATCGCTGAATATTTATAAAGGGATATAGCGATTGATCTTCCTTAAATTAAAATGCCGGATATCGATGCTGAAAGAGATGGTTTTCCAAAATCTTTTATCACCTAATGTAGAACGGAAGTAATCTCTGTACACTTTACTGTACACTACCGGTACATAAATATTAATGGTTTCTTTGAACGAAGAAAGCTGAAAGCCGGCATCAAAAAGAAATTTACTTGTTTCCGCATCTTTCTTCCAGGCATCAGCGTAAGTACCTATATCGGCAAATATTTTTACCGGAATTTTAAAAGGCAGCACTTGCAATGGATTGATCTTTTTAGGAATATCCGTTACAAAATTTCCTGCGACAAGCCAGTTATCGGTTTTACCGATTTTATTATTCAACAGATCTGTTCTAACTTTAAACGCACCATCCCTTATCATTACCTGCTGGCTGCTCCAATTGTCAAATTCATTTCGTCCCACGAAATAATCCCTGTAAGTATAATCCTCATAGCCATTCGGTGCTGTAAGATTTAAATGATAACGGTCGGTTTCAAATTCTTTGGCGCTGGTTTTAGCTCCGTTATAAAAAAATTTCCCTGCAAAAATGCGGGCGGCCATTCCACCCTGCCGGTTGGCATAATTAAAATAATAATTACCGGTTACAGCAGCGCGGTAAAAATTGTTGTTCTGTTCTACTATTAACTCTCCCGAATAGGGATACAACACCCGCGGGTTTTGAATCTCCACCTTTAACTGATTAATAATTTGAAGTTTTGATTTCAAATTAACCTGGTTGCCGGTATCAGGTCCATTAATAATTTGCTTGAAATCAAGCTGATCTTCCGTAATAAAAAATGACTTAAGCTGGATATAGCGCACTGTTTTTTTCAATGCATCAGGCTCCTGAAAAGTAAGCCGGATAAAAGGAGCAACCTTTGTAAATCCCAGGTACAATTTATCCTTACCATCGGGTTGGAATTCGTTCATAGAAAACTTTGATGCGCTTGCCCCCGCGTCTATCTTATAAACGCAACCACCGGGATACCAGGTATAAGAAACCCTTGCCATTCCCTCTATCTTTTTGCTGTTGGTAGCATACATGGGCAGCACGAAAAAAGAAAATGGATGTAACGGTAGCTGATAGTTATGAACCATCGGACCAATCATAAAGCCATCATACAGATTAAACCCGGGCACTGGTGCTATGGAGATATAATTTTTAAAATGAGTTTCTTTTAAATTAAAAAAAGCGGTTAGTCGAAGCTTTTTTTTGACCGGTGCCAACAGGCTGCCTTTCTTATCCAGCAATGAAAATTCCTCGTCCATATTCCTGGAACTAACGGTTGCCAGCACCCGTTTAAAGTCATCGGGATAAGGATGTTTAAATTGCCACTGCCTGTAATATTCGTGCATGCATGAATCGAACATCTTTCTTCCAAGCAGTTGTTCGAGCTTATTCATCCACGCACTCGTTTTATAATAAGCAACCAATTCGTAATTCATCTCATTAAATTCTTCGGAAGAGGTATTAACAGGCTGGTCTTTCTTTATTCCTGCTATAATTTCAAATATCAGTTCTTCTGATTTTGCAGGTATCAGCTTCGCTTGCAATGCATTTGCCGGCTTAAGTATGTTGCCATATTTCAATGCGGAGTATCTTTCATCATAATAAGTATTCATGCCTTCGTCCATCCACGGGTAGCGGCGTTCATTAGTGGCGATAGCTGCATATAACCAATTGTGACTGAGCTCATGGGCAAGGGTTTCATCCAGTTCCCTTTCCGTATCCATAGGTGATATGCTGGTGATGGTAGGATATTCCATGCCGCCATAGAAGCCCATCTGCGCCTCTACCGCACTTGCTGTATTAAACGGGTAATCTCCCAGCCATTCACTTCTTGTGTGAACCGCATCTTTGATAAACTGAATGCTGTGTTTCCATATCTGTGTATCGGCAGGAAGGTAGTAACTATAAGCATTAATGATTTTTCCTGAAACAAGCTTCACCGTGTCGATATTCACAACAAAGCGTTTGTCGGCAAACCACACGAAAGTGTGTACACTATCCTGGAGGTAACGAAGCGTTTTGGTAGTTGTTGCTGATTTCGGAAAATTATTTAACAACTGGTCCGCAGGCTGCTTCATTGTTTTAATTGATTTGGGAATCGAAGCTGTCACCTTATTTCTTTCTTTCAGCCATGATAGTTCATCCAGATTTTGCAGTTCGCCGGTAGCGGCAACCACATAGTTACCGGGAACGGTTATGCGAACATCATAGTTGCCGAATTCGCTGTAAAATTCGCCCTGATCGAGGTAAGGCATAGGATGCCAGCCGGTACGGTCATATACAGCAGGCTGCGGATACCATTGTGTAACCTGGTAAGATTGCTTTACATGACCGCCGCGGGAAAAGTTATCCGGTAGCTTCACATGAAAAGGAGTAGTGATGGTAATTTTTTGCCCGGGAGCCAGCGGCTCCGGCAGCAATAGCTTTACTATATCAATATGCTGTGGATGGTCTTCCAGCTTTGCGGTACCGCCATTCACTTTAAAATCAAGACGGTTGATATAACCACGTTGTTCTTTACCACTGAAATAAAAATCGGTGCGGTCATTTACCAGTAACTGTTCGCTAAAAGCGGTCTTGTCATTTTTGTAAGCGTTGGGCCAGAGATGAAACCAGATAAAATGCAGGGTATCCGGAGCATTGTTGATATAGTCGATTTTTTCAAAGCCTTCGAGGGTATGTTCGATATCGTTCAGGGTAACATCAATGACAAAGTTTACCTGCTGTTGCCAGTACTTATCCTGTGCGTTCAGTAAAGATGGAATGCTGCTAAGCAGCAATAATATTATGATAACCTGTAAGCGTATACTCTTAGCAAGTGATGTGATCAAAAGGATTCAATTTCACCAAAAATAATGAAATGAGCTGAGGAATGGCTATTGGTTGTCGGCTTTGAGATACTATAACCGCATTTAATTTGATTGATCCTCAGGAGTTCAAAGAAGTGCCTTTAATTTTATTGAGGATCTGGTGAGCCACATCCATTGCTCTGTATCCATCGATAACCGATACTATGGTAGGGGTATTATTGAGGATGGCATCACGAAAGGTTTCCAGTTCCATTTTAATGGCGTTTACTTCAGGAACCAGGGGATTGGCAACAGCAATGGTTTTTTTTCCATGAGGCGTGTCGATATCAAATGAAAAAACATTTTCGTCACTGGCAGCCTTGAGTTTTATGACTTCCGTTTTTTTATTCAGGAAATCAATACCAATGTAAGCATCTTTTTGAAACACTCTTATTTTGCGCATTTTCTTCATGGAAATGCGACTGGAAGTTAAATTGGCCACACAACCATTGTTGAATTCTATTCGAACGTTGGCGATGTCGGGCGTGTCGGTCATTACGGCTACGCCGCTGGCGGAGATTGATTTTACTTCGCTCTTTACCAGGCTGAGGATGATGTCTATGTCATGGATCATCAGGTCGAGAATCACGCTTACCTCCGTGCCTCTTGCGTTGAATTGTGCCAGTCGGTGCACTTCAATAAACATAGGCTTCATCTGCAGGCCTTTTGTTGCCAGGTATGCGGGGTTGAAACGCTCTACATGTCCTACTTGAAATTTTATATTCATCTCCTTGGCGAGCTGCACCAGTTGTCGTGCCTCTTCCATGGAAGCTGACATGGGCTTCTCCACAAAAACATGTTTACCTTTTCTTATAGCTGCTGCGCACAGGTCGTAATGATAGTTGGTAGGCGCCACAATATCAACGGCATCAGACAGTTCCATTAATGAAGCAGCATCGGGGAACCGCTTTAGCTGGTATTTTTGAGCAACTTCATCTGCCGCCTCATCATTCGGGTCATAAAATCCAATTAATTCAACATTGGCGATTTCTTTCCAGTTATTCAAATGAAACTTCCCCAGATGACCCACGCCAAAAACGCCCACTTTAAGCATAGAAGCTGATAATTTCGCCAAAGATAAGGAGTTAGCGGTGGGCGTTGCTATTAGTTATCAGTTTCAGGTTGAACTTTAGTTAAGAAGGGTCGCCTAAAGCCTATAAAACTTAAATAATGAAAAACATTTTGCTAAAAACTCAAATCCCCTATCTTTGCCATCCCCAATAAGGAACGGATCGGTAGTTCAGTTGGTTAGAATGCCGCCCTGTCACGGCGGAGGTCGCGGGTTCGAGTCCCGTCCGGTCCGCAGAAGTATGAACTAAGTCGCTGTAAATCAGCGACTTTTTATTTTTATTCGAAGTTTTAGTCGAACTGCTATAGCTTTTTAGATTTTACCTGACATAACTTTACAAAGAGCAACATATCCTTACAAAGATACATTCTGAACGATTATTTAAGAAGGTCAAAACTGCATAAGCTGTTCCACTGGACCTACAAGATTGAATGCGAAGAAGAAAACTCTTCATGTAGATAGAATATGGCCAAAATTATTTCGTCATACGGTTTGTTACTGCTGAATACCGAACATGGCTTTTGTCAAAATCAAACGGTTTGTCCAACACTTGGTTTAGTGATTGTTGATAACGGCAAGCCAACCAGTTTATGAGAGGTTTGCACTCATCCATTGTGAAGACCCGGTACATGCGCTGGTTGTTATAACCAATAGCAGTAAAAAGGTCATTTGGTAATTCGGGAGCCGATTGGCCGAAATACCAAAAGTGGTAAGAAAGTAAAACGTTGTTTGACTGCGTGTCGTTTTCCATGTTATGGATGTTGATGGAGCCGTCCTCATGGCTGTGATGCGAATTGGCCTGTAAACACTCACCGCTCTTGTTTTGATGGTAGATGTTATCGCCTACCAACATGCGCTTCGTCCCATTGCGCACTGGTTTCTTGTCGTTGTAAATTGGGTTGTGCCAATATTCGTTGAAGCTTATTTTTTCATCCACCCGCATGGCGTACACGCAACAGCCCGTTGCTTTCAATCTTCCCCCGCCCATACCTATGACCCAGTCGTTGATGGACGCACTTTTGCGAATGCCCGGCTTGCAAGTAGCCAGCGAACAATAGCCATGAAAGGGATTAGGCGCAAAACCAAGGTCCCGGTCTACGACATAAATGAATACCCGGTTCATGGTCAGCAATTGTGCGTTGAGGAACTGTAAACATTGGCACGACTTGCGCCGGTTGGCGTAGTAAAACTGTTGGCCCCGTCAAGCGCATCCAAAATACTGTCCGCGTTCCAATTCACCAGTGCAGATCCGTAATCCTCAAAACTTTTCGGTATGTCTGCTTCTGTGCCGCCGCGGGCGAAGACGCCCACTATGCGCTTGCCTTGTTTGTTGGCTTGCTCAATTTCCCAATTCACCCAAGGCCGGGAAGCAGTTTCCTTCCCAATCAAAACAACCAGAGTACTTGCCCATGAAATTTTGATGCGCAGCAAACGGCGGATGGTTTCTTCGCTTACACGGTTTTGGTCTAATCGTCTTTGGTTTTCGGGCTTTACCCGGATGGATGAATTGCGAACGTCATAGCCCTTGCCAGCTATTAGGTTAGTGAACTTGGTCACCTCGCCATCGTCTTTGTGGTGATGGCTGATGAAAAGATGTTTCCTTGAATTGTCTGCAGACATGGCTTTTCTATTTTATTGTTAATATCCCATTTCTGGGGAAAGAAAAACTCCATCGGTCCTTTTGGCTTCGTGAATTTCTGTTTGATGCGAGTCCGACCCGATTTGCCGGACAGTTCTGGTTGAGTTACCCGCAGGTATTTATCAACCTCACAGAAAATGTTTTGACAGTCTATGAGCTGAAGCGGCCGTCCCCATAGTGTTTGCGGGGCATAACCGTTTTTCAGAAACTGTTCTTCCTGTTCGTCGGTGACCATCCGTATAATGTCTTCAAAGCTGTAGTCCCCAAAACTTTCAAAACACTTTAAGATGCCGTTCTTCGCACCGGGGCCAGCCATCACGAAATCCATTTCCGAGAAGTTTAATAGATTGGAATAATTCAAGTCTATTGCGTATTGAAAGGCGAGAAAGGCACCGAATGAAGGATACGAAAGCAACAGGTTAAATACTGTTTCCAATTTCTCGGCTTGCGCAATCTTTTCGTAAGCCTTATCCTTCATCATTTGCGCAAGTAGCGCCAAATGATTACTGTGTTTTGGTGTATACCCAAAGACGCTTGCGGAAGGCATAATGTAGGCAGCGGAATAAACCGTATGACGCGCCATCAGCCTTTCGGATAACACATCATTGTATCGGTTAAACGTAAACGAAGCCCAAGAAAGATCGCGTAATTGTAGCTGTAGGTATTCGTATGTTTCAATTTTGTTGAAAATCTTGAAAAGCAGCGTTCGGAAAAAAATTTCTGCGGGAGCTTGATCACCGGCGTATTGCAAGCGTATTAAGTATTGGCTTACTCTGTCCGACGCACGAAAGATATTAGTAAACCGGTTGGCACGAATTATCGGATCATCAGTCCAAGGTCCATTGGCATCGTGCAAACGTTTCTGGAAAACATGATGCCGTTTTGCCGCAAAAGACCAATAGGTGTTATAAGCCTTGGACGGCTTGGGTTTGCTTTTTTTCTTAAAATGCTTCATGGTGTTTTGCCTTTCTGCTTTAGTCCTATTAATCCAATTGCGGTAAGTCCCTTCAGAATCAATTGGGTTATCTCGGTAATGTGCGGCGTTTGAAATAGCCTTCGGTTTTCGTCTTCGGTTAAACCGTTTCTTTGGCTAATGCCTTTTAAGCCAAACGCTTTTAGGTTTTCAACATAATCTTGATAGCTTATTTTCTCTCCTTCCGTATTGTTCCAATGCACAAAGAAATCTTTGTAGGCCTTGTTTTCAAGTTGAAAGTCTTCGGTCAGCATTTCACTTTCACCTCCCTGTAGTGCTTCGGCTACCACTTTTGCAATTCCTCCAAACGCTCCGGCGATGTAGAGCGGCTTCTTTTCCTTGACGTTGAATAGAGCTTCCTCCAGTACTCCCGGCATTTTGCCCATGTAGTGGGTGGTTTGTCCCCCAATGACAATAGTGGCTTGGGTCACTTTGGACATTTCTTCGCGCATAAATGATAAACTTTTAGACCAAATAATCCGATTCGCCAAGCTATCTGGCTTCAAATAGGTTTGTTCATCAAGATTAAGGTTCTGCGGGGCAGGTAATTTTCTAATCTCAAAACCGTTCACCTTGAATTCCGTTTCGTCGGCTCTGCTTAGTTGCAAATGAATGGGCCAAGCGAAGTAATTAACGGCAGGACTTTCAGCACCCGGATAGGAAGTAGTGTACACTTTTGCCAGTTCAGAGAATATTTCTGTGAAGCCCCCTTTCCG
>CAXTDO010000015.1:20077-21333 GCA_964242315.1 uncultured Flavihumibacter sp. | reverse complement strand
GCCGTACTCATCCCGCTGGAAAGGGCAATCAACGGCATACCGGGCATGAAATACATGGCTTCCGATGCAGGTAACGACGGTGAGGCAAGCATTCAGGTGGTTTTTAACCTGGGAACCGACCCTAACATTGCGGCAGTAAACGTTCAGAACAGGGTGGCTTCAGTGGTGAACAAATTGCCACCGATCGTTGTACGCGAAGGCGTAAAGATCACCCGTGAAGAATCCAATATGCTTCTGTACATTAACCTGTTCAGCAAGGACCCTAACATGGATCAGAAGTTCCTTTTCAACTTCGCTGACATTAACATATTATCAGAATTGAAAAGGGTGAATGGTGTGGGCGTAGCAGACATACTGGGTAACCGGGAATACGCCATGCGCATCTGGTTGAAACCCGATCGCATGCTGGCCTATAAGATTTCGGCAGAAGAAGTGATGCAGGCGCTGGAAGATCAAAGTCTGGAAGCCTCACCAGGTAAAACCGGTGAAAGTTCCGGTAAACGCTCACAGGCTTTCGAATATGTATTGAAATATTCCGGTAGGTTCAGCGACAAGCCGGGTTACGAAAACATCGTGTTAAGATCAAACCCCAACGGTGAACTGCTTCGTTTAAAAGATGTTGCAGATATTGAGTTTGGAAGTTCTATGTACGATATCTATTCCACACTCAACGGCCAGCCTTCCGCAGCAATCGTACTGAAGCAATCTTATGGAAGTAATGCAAGCCAGGTGATAGAGGATGTTAAAACCAAGATGAAAGAGATCAAAGAAACTTCGTTCCCGAAAGGGGTAGACTATGAGATCAGTTATGACGTATCGAAGTTCCTGGATGCTTCCATTGAAAAAGTGGTTCATACCCTGGTAGAAGCCTTTATACTCGTGGGCCTGGTGGTGTTCCTCTTTCTGGGCGACTGGCGGTCGACCCTCATACCCGCCATCGCTGTACCGGTATCGCTTGTAGGCACATTTATCTTCATGCAGTTCTTTGGTATCACGCTCAACCTGATAACGTTGTTCGCACTGGTGCTGGCGATCGGTATTGTGGTGGATAATGCGATCGTGGTGATTGAAGCGGTTCATGCTAAGATGGAAACAAAAAATCTGTCGCCTTTAGTGGCTACGGAAGAGGCGATGCATGAGATCAGTGGCGCCATTATCGCCATCACATTGGTAATGGCAGCCGTTTTTATTCCGGTGGCTTTCATGTCAGGACCTGTGGGTATATTTTACCGGCAGTTTTCCATCACCATGGCAAC
>CAXTDO010000015.1:0-20067 GCA_964242315.1 uncultured Flavihumibacter sp. | reverse complement strand
TTCGATTATATTATCGGGCATTGTTGCATTAACCCTAACGCCCGCGTTATGCGCGATCATGCTCAGGAATAATCACGGTAAGGTGAAAAAGAAATCGTTTCTAACCAGATTTCTTGATGGATTTAATAACAGTTTTAACCGGCTTAATGTACGCTACCAGAAGCTGTTAGGTGCGATTGTGAACCGGAGGATGGTCACTTTTGGAATGTTGGTAGCCTTCTGTGCCGGCACTTATTTATTAAGCAATAGCGTTCCATCCGGGTTCATCCCAAATGAAGACCAGGGAATGTTTTATGCGGTTATCCAAACCCCGCCAGGTTCATCCCTTGAAAGAACCAACCAGGTTGCCCAACGACTGCAAAAGATTGCAGAACGCATGGAAGAGGTACAATCCGTTTCTTCACTTGCTGGTTACGAGATATTGACCGAAGGCACCGGTGCCAATACGGGCACCTGCCTTATCAACCTCAAAAGCTGGGAGAACAGGAAGCATTCTGTACAAGAGGTGATGGAAGAGCTGGAAAATCAGTCTAAAGACATATCAGGCGCTACTATTGAATTCTTCCAACCTCCCGCTGTGCCTGGCTATGGGGCAGCAGGTGGCTTTGAGTTACGGTTGCTGGATAAAGCCAGTTCCGGTGATTATAAAAAGATGGAAACGGTAAGCCAGGAGTTTGTAAAAGAATTGAGTACACGCCCCGAACTGTCATCGGTGTTCACCTTCTATAGCGCCAGTTTCCCTCAATACATGCTGCACATTGATAACGACATTGCCAGGCAGAAAGGGGTAACCATAGAAAACGCCATGAACACGCTGTCTACGCTTATTGGTAGTAACTACGAAACCAGCTTTATCAAATATGACCGCCAATACAAGGTAATGGTGCAGGCATTGCCGCAATACCGCGCATTGCCTGAAGACGTGCTGAAATTATACGTAAAAAACGACCACGATGAGATGGTGCCTTTTTCCGCTTTTATGAAAATGGAAAAGGTGTATGGCTTGTCAGAGATCACCCGGCACAACCTGTACAATGCGGCGGAGATCAGCGGCGCCTCCGGGGCAGGGTTCAGTAGCGGTTCCGCTATCAATGCTGTAACCGAAGTCGCGAAAAAAAGCCTGCCAAGGGGATTTGGAATTGACTGGGCCGGTATTTCAGCAGACGAGGTAGCACGTGGTAATGAAGCTGTTTTCATCTTCCTCATCTGCCTGGGCTTCGTGTACCTGCTGCTGGCCGCGCAATATGAAAGCTTCCTGCTGCCTTTCCCTGTTATTCTTTCACTTCCTGCAGGAATTTTCGGCGCGTTTTTGTTGCTGAAAATATTAGGGTTGGAAAATAACATTTATGCGCAGGTAGCCATGGTAATGCTTATTGGGTTGCTGGGAAAGAATGCGGTATTGATCGTAGAATTTGCCGTTCAAAAACACCGTTCGGGAGATTCGGTACTTAAAGCAGCTATTGAAGGCGCGTCGGTAAGGTTTCGCCCAATCCTGATGACATCGTTTGCTTTTATAGCCGGTTTGATACCGCTTGTCGTAGCCTCAGGACCTGGCGCATTAGGTAACCGCACTATTGGTACTGCGGCACTTGGCGGTATGCTTTTCGGAACTGTTTTCGGTGTTATCATTATACCAGGGTTGTATTACATCTTTGGCAAATTATCAGAAAAAAACGTCCTGGTTAGGGACGAAGACGAAAATCCTTTAACGGAAGAAATTGATCATCACATAGAAAACGTTGGACAATATGCATAAATCGAGGCTTTATCCTTGCATAATGATGCTGGGCTCTTGCCTGGTGATCGAGAGCTGCAAGGTGCCCGCTATAACGCAGGCAACTGAAAATAATACGGTTCCCGGTTCTTACGGGGCCGGAGGAGATACCACTAATATGGCCACGCTCCCCTGGCGAAGGTTTTTTACCGATAGAAACCTGGCAAACCTGATAGATACGGCTTTGGTACACAATCAGGAACTGAATATAACCTTCCAGGAGATAGAAACCGCAAAAAACGATGTCCTGCTCAGGCAGGGGCCACTGCGTCCTTACCTGAGTGCGAGGCTCGGTGTGGCCGTTGAAAAAGTGGGCAGGTACACCAGTCAGGGTGCAGGTGACGCCGCTACCGAAATTAAGCCGGGCATAGAGGTCCCGGACATACTGGGAGACTACACGCCTACCTTGTATGCAAGTTGGGAGGTTGACATCTGGAAAAAGCTGCGTAATGCCAAAAAAGCTGCCATCACCCGGTACCTGTCAACCATTGAAGGCAAAAATTTTGTGCTTACCAACCTGGTGGCCGAAGTTGCCAGTTCTTATTACGAATTACTGGCGTTGGATAACCAACTGGAGATCGTGCAGCAAAGTATCAACCTGCAGAAGAACGCTCTTGAGATTGTAAGAATTCAAAAGCAAGCAGCCAAAGCAACCGAACTGGCCGTAAAAAAATTCGAAGCCGAAGTATTGAAATCGCAAAGCCTGGAATTTGACATTCTTCAAAACATCAAAGAAACGGAGAACAAGATTAATTTCCTGCTGGCGCGGTTTCCACAAAATATTCCGCGAGATAAGAGCGGTTTCCTGAACCTGATGCCTGGCGCAGTGAGTTCGGGTGTTCCCTCCCAGCTCCTCGCTAACCGGCCGGATATCAAAAGGGCGGAACTGGAATTGGTTGCTGCCAAACTGGACGTAAAAGTTGCCCGTGCAGAATTTTATCCATCACTCGACATTTCAGCAGTGCTTGGTTTGCAGGCATTCAAGCCTGCCTACCTGTTAACACTCCCCGAATCCGTGCTGTTTTCGGTTGCCGGCGACCTTGCAGCGCCACTGATCAACCGCAATGCGATCAAGGCAGAATTCTACAACGCCAATGCACGCCAGGTGCAGGCCATATACAATTATGAGCGGAGCATTTTAAACGCTTACCTCGAAGTTTCCACCCAGCTTTCCAAGATCGATAACGTAGGAAAAAGTTATGAACTCAAGTCTAAACAGGTAGATGCGCTTGCTCAGTCAATAGATATTGCCAGCGATCTGTTTAAATCTGCCAGGGCCGATTACTTTGAAGTGTTAATGACACAAAGGGATGCTTTGGAATCCAAGCTGGAGCTTGTGGAAACCAAAAAAGAACAGATGACCGCAGTAGTAAATATCTTCCGTGATCTGGGAGGTGGATGGCAGTAAGGAGTTTTTTTCTACGCTGTTGAGAAAAGCCTGGTATTATATCGTAGTGGCTGTTTTGTAAGTTTTTTTTAAACACAGAGTACACAGAGGGAGGAAACACAGAGGGCGCGGAGGGTTTCCTCTGTGCCCTCTGTGTTTCCTCCCTCTGTGTACTCTGTGTTTAAAAAACTGCTCGAATGGCTGATGGCTATGCTACCAGTAATAACATTTCTTCATTTCGTAAACGAATTTCCCGAATTAGCAAGGACAACGTGTGCACTGATCCTACATTTGCGCCGATAGGGGAATTTTATTGAGATCATACACACATATCGAAATCAAAAACAGATGAAGCGAATTTTCCTGGTAATCTTTATTTTAAGCACATTCGCCTTGCGGGCACAAAAAAATATCTTCCTGGATCAGTCTTTTTGGAAAGGCAATCCTGATGTTGCCAGGGTACAATCAGAGTTACAAAAAGGAAACAATCCATCGGAATCTAACAACATGGGATTTGATCCCGTGGTATATGCCATTAACGCACAGGCATCCACCGTAGTGATTAAATTTCTTTTAAATCAAAAAGGCAATGATGTCAACAAAATTACCCATGATGCACGCACCTATATATTTTGGGCTGCCAACAGAGGCAATGTTGAAGTAGTGGAATACCTGATAAGTAAGGGAGCCACCATGAACATTGAGGATAGTCACGGCATGACGCCGATAAGCTTCGCTGCAAACGGCGGACAAACCAATACAAAAATATACGACGCACTGATAAAGGCCGGGGCCGATATCAAACAAAAAAGTCAGGAAGGCGCCAGTCTGCTTCTTCTGGGTATCGCGAATGATAAAGATCTTACGTTAACCAACTATTTTATATCGAAAGGACTTTCATTAAAAGATACTGATGGAGCAGGTAACACCGCATTTAACTATGTTGCTAAAACCGGTAATATTGAGCTGATGAAATCACTGCTCGCGAAGGGAGTAAAATACAATAACAATGCGATTATCATGGCCGCCCAGGGAGCAAGGGGAAGTTCGAACACACTTGAAGTGTATCAGTATCTCGAAAGCCTACATATTAAACTTACATCGGTAAATAGCAATGGCGAAAACGTATTGCATGCCATTGCGCGCAAACCAAATCAGGAAGCTATCGTAAGGTATTTTCTTTTTCAGGGCGTAGACGCGAACCAACAGGATAAGGAAGGTAACACGCCATTTAGTATTGCAGCTTCCTTTAACAGGGATTCAGCAGTGGTGGCTTTATTACTATCACATACAAAAAATATTAACCAGGTAAATAAAAAAGGGGTTTCAGCTGTGGCGATGGCCGTGCGTAACAACTCTCCGGAAATAGTTCAGTTTTTAATAAGCAAAGGTACAGATGTAAATGGTTATGATGCCGAAGGAAACAACCTGACCTATTACCTTGTTCAATCCTATAACACACAATCGCCCGGCGCACAAGCGCCTAATGGGCAACAGGCAAACAGGGGTGCCTCAAATGTACAGGGTGCTAACCCGCAAAAGGCAGACGTTTTTGGCCTGAAGATGAAAATACTTCAGGAAGCTGGCTTTAACCTGGCATCACCACAAAAAGACGGTAACACATTATATCACCTTGCCATTGCGAAAAATGATCTATCACTGTTAAGACGTATTGAAGACCTTCATATTGATGTTAACAGTAAAAATAAAGAAGGCTTAACTCCTTTACACAAGGCGGCAATGTTGTCTAAAGATGATGTGATACTTAGATACCTGCTTTCTATCGGCGCAAAAAAGGACATTACGACGGAGTTTAAAGAAACTGCACTCGACCTCGCTAAAGAAAATGAATACCTGTCTAAAAATAATGTAATTACCGATTTTCTAAAATAAGAAGATGAGAAATATGTCGAGATTGTTCCTGGCTGTGATAATTGTGTGTGGCAGCCTGGGCACCGGGTTTGCGCAAAAAGCAGGAATTACCAGATATAAGTGCATGGTACAGATGACCAATTATTTGGGTGAAGGCGCTTATATCGTCGTTTCCCTTATAGACAATAAAGATGCTTATGAAAAGACCCTGTATATATTAGGCCCGGATAAAAAATGGTATAAGAATCTTAAGGAATGGCATAAAAATTATTTGAAGAAACCAACAAATATCAGTGCCATCACCGGGGCTTCTGTAGCAGGAGGAGACCGTAGTGTAACCGTTCTGGAAATAGAAAACTCGAAAATTAATAGCGGCTATAAGCTGCGGTTTGAAACAGCGGTTGAAGACAAGCAGTATTACCAAAAAGACCTGGAGGTTCCGCTGAACACAGAAAGTGTTTCCGGAAAAACCGAAGGCACAGGTTATATCCGTTACGTGCGGCTCAGCCCCAACAATTAATTAAACTACATGACGATTTCTGTATGGAGATACAGCCATTTAGCTTTGGCTGTATCTTCTTTTATTTTCATACTACTGGCATCAGTAACAGGCATCATACTTTCATTTGAATCAGTAAAAGACAATCTCCCGTCTTACCGTGCTGATGATTTCAACAAGATCAGTGTTGCACAAACGCTCCCTGTACTTGCCAGCACTTATCCTGAAATATCCGAGGTCAGTGTCGATGAGCACCGGTTTGTGACTCTTAAAGGCACGGACAGCGCCGGGAAAAGTGTAGAGGCATACGTAGATCCGAAGACCGGAAACTTGCTGGGGGTAAAGGGTAAGCAGAGTGACTTCTTTCAATGGGTAACCGCATTGCACCGTTCTCTGTTCCTCCATGAGACCGGCAGGTTCTTAGTGGGCCTGACTGCATTTTTGCTGGTGCTGATCACTGTTTCAGGAACCATCCTGGTTATTCAGCGGCAGCGTGGCATCAAACGATTTTTTACTCGTATCGTGAAAGAAAATCTTGCTCAGTATTATCATGTGGTGCTGGGCCGGTTATCGCTGATCCCGATTTTTATTATTGCGTTAACGGGCACCTGGTTGTCCTTAGTACGTTTCGGTGTATTTCCTGAAAAAAAGATCACACACCGCATCGATTTTGACGACTTAAAACCCGGTGTTAAAAAGAAGCCGGCTGATTTCCCCGTATTTAAAGCCACTATGCTTTCGCAGGTGCAATTGATAGAGTTCCCTTTCTCAGATGATCCGGAAGATTACTTTATGCTGAAATTAAAAGATCGGGAAATAGCCGTTGATCAATTTACCGGTGGGAAGCTAAGCGAAATACGGTACCCGATGACAGAGATATTAACTAATCTAAGCCTGGACATGCATACGGGCCGCAGTAATATTTTATGGGCAGTGGTACTGGCCGCGGCATCAGTAAATATTTTGTTTTTTATATACTCCGGTTTTATAATCATGAGAAGACGAACCGCACACAGGTTTAAAAACAAATACAATGCTAACGAAAGCCGGTTCATCATCTTACTTGGATCTGAAAATGGCAGCACACTTCGCTTTGCAAATGCCATACACCAGCAGTTGATCAGTAACGGACAGACCGCATTCATGACGGAACTTAACAAGTATGTGGTTTTTCCAAAAGCGGAGCACCTAATTGTAGTTACTGCTACTTATGGATTGGGCAATGCTCCTTCAGACGCAGACAAGTTTTCGTTCCTTCTTCATAAATTTAAACAAGCGCAGCCCGTTCATTTCTCGGTCATAGGCTTTGGCTCACATGCCTATCCGGATTTCTGCAGGTTTGCATTCGACGTAGATAATTTACTCGCCGGGGAAGACTGGGCGGTTCCGTTCCTGGAGATACACACTGTTAATGATAAATCACCTGAGCAGTTCAGTCAGTGGTTCAGCACCTGGTCGCAAAAGGCAAACCTGCCGCAACTGGCCTTGCCGGTATCTTTTAATAACAAACCAACGGGATTGCACACCATGTCTGTGATTGAAAGAACAGCCATAGCACATGAAGACGGACCCTTTATTATCAGGCTGCAACCCGAAAGACGGGCTACGTTTACATCCGGAGATCTGCTGGCTATTTACCTATTGGATGATTACCGCGAACGGCTCTATTCTATTGGGAGGATCAACAAAGAAATACAGCTTAGCGTGAAGTATTACCCCGACGGGCTTGGTTCCAATTACCTGTATAATCTTGCACCCGGCGACCTTGTGCATGCACGTATTCTTGCCAATGCGCATTTCCAGTTTCCGCAAAAGGCTTCGGCAGTGATTATGATTGCTAATGGCACAGGCATCGCCCCTTTTCTGGGCATGATAGATGAGAACTATAAAAAAGTAAAGTGTTATTTATATTGCGGCTTTCGCGGGCAATCCTCCTTTGAACTATACAGAGAAGCAGTTAACAGGAATATGGAAATGAAAAAGCTGCACGGATTGAACGTTGCCTATTCCCGTGAAGGCGACAGGCAGTATGTAAGTAGCCTGATTGCGCGGGACGCGGCTTTTATTGCCGATACGCTTATGCAAAACGGCACGCTGATGATATGCGGATCACTTTCTATGCACAATGATGTGATTGCAGTATTGGAATTAATATGCGATGAGCGCACCGGCAAAAGCATTAGCTTTTACCAGTCGCGCGGACAAGTACTTTCTGACTGCTATTAAGTGCTTTGGAATATTTTTTAACAGGCATATTTTTCGATGTAAGAACATTTCCATCGTCGGTGATCATGATACACTTAAATGCAGGGTATTGATTGATGAGATGAAGGCCCTCCTGTTTTCCGAGGACCATCAAAGACGTGCTAAAGCCATTAGCAGTTTCAGCGCTGGGACCAAAAACCGTCACGCTGCAAAGACCCGTTGCCGGGTATCCTGTTGCAGGATTAATAATATGCGCATAACGTTTACCGTTAAACACCACAAATTTTTCATAGCTGCCTGATGTAACAACAGCACCCTGATGTAGTGGCACCACTACAAAAATAGCATCCCTGTGCATTGGGTTAGTAATTCCTATTTTCCAGTCGCTGCCATCAGGCTGTTTTCCCCAGGCACTCATGTCACCGGAGCCGTTTACGATGCCGGCCTTTACACCCCTGGCAATCATCATGTCTCTGCACCGGTCTGCAGCGTAGCCCTCTCCTAAGGCACCGAACCCAATCTTCATACCTTCCAGTTGCAGGAATATTGTTGAATGAACACTGTCCAGTATGATGTTTTTATAACCAACCTTTTCAACTGACTTTTTAATGGCTTTCGGTGAAGGCATTTCCGTCATGGAACCGTCGAACTTCCATATTTTATCCATGGCTGCAAAGCTGATGTCAAATGCGCCTTTCGTTATCCTGGAGAAATTAAGTGCTCTTTGTGCCAGTTCAAAAACCTCCCTATCTACCTTTACAGGGCGAATGCCCGCATTGCTGTTTATCAATGACACCTGGGATTCCGGTTTCCAGTCGGAAATTAAATTTTCAATCCTGGTAACTTCATTTATTACCGTATCGATACAAGTTTCTGCCAGGGCCGAATCCTGCGCTACGATCGTGATGTCAAACCGGCTGCCCATCAATTTCACAGTCCTTTTTCGCAACACCTGCGACATGCAGAAAAGGTTAGACAGGATGAGGGCTATTGTTAGACATTGTTTCATGTGGCTAAATAATTAGGGTGGCAGTGCAGCCATAAACCTGTAAGGTTTTTTAAAACCTTATAGGTTTGTTTGTTTGATTAGAATTTATAACCGATGGTTGCAATCAACTGTCGTGGTGGTATCGGGTTGATGCTATACCTGTCATGCGCGAGGTAATTCAGCGTGTTGGCAATGTTCGACAACTTAACCAAAGTATGTAGCTTCCAGAAGCTGTAACCCGCAGAAATGTCTATGGTAGTAAAACCGGTTAACGGAATCTGCCTGTTATAGGTGGGTGTTTGTCCAACTGTATTTTGTACACCGCCCATACGCTCGCCTGTATAAAAAGCAGATATGCCCAGCTTCAAACCGTTTATAGCCTTTTGCGTAAACGTGTAGAAAACGGTTCCGTTGACAGTCTGCTGCGGATTATTGATCAGCTTTTCTTCTTCTACTACGGAGCCTTTAATGCCTGATGAATGCGTATAACGGGCGTTGTTGAATCCGTAGCCTGCAAGAAAATACAGGTTTTTAGATAGTGTGCCGCTAAAGTCAACATCAAATCCATCACTGGTGGTTTCGCCGGTTAATTCTTTGATGTTAGCATTGGTATTGGGTGTTTCGTCTGCCAGTGTAATGGCCTGTTGGGCAAGATTGCTATTAATTATCCTGTAGATGCTCAGGTTGGCTGCAACTTTACCGTTAAAGAAAACATTTTTCCAGCCCAGTTCATACTGGTCTATGATAGAAGGCACCAGCGGTTTATTATTGATATCCGTACCACTGTTGGTGGTAAAGCTGTTGGAATAGCTGCCATATACCGACATGTTGGTTGTAGGCTGGTAGATAATCGCCGCTTTAGGTGAGAAGGCTCTGTTAAAAGCTTCTGCTCCAACCGTTCTGGTATTTTTAGTATAGTTATAAGTAACGGGAGCCTTTGTTTCAAGGTACGACCAGCGCAAACCTACCAGCACTTTTAGTTTGGAAGTGATACCAATTAAATCCTGCGCATAATAACCCAGGCGGTAAGAAGGTGATTCCGTGCGGCCTGTATCAAGCGCATTGGGTATGTCTGTACGTTGTGTGTAAAGGTTAGGGTTAAGAATATTAATTTTATCATAAGCGGTACCCACTAAACCGGAGCTATTCGTTAACCTGAATGCATCGCTTTTTGTTGTAATGCCAACGTAATCGGTACCTATGAGCACCTGGTGGCTGATGCTTCCTGTTTTAAATTTACCGGTGAGGTTGGCCTGTGCTGTTTGATTACCTTCCCGGCTGCGTGCACGGCTCAGGGTACGGGTCCAGTTGCCATTGCTGTCTACCGTATTAGGCACTCCGGTGCCATAAGAACTGATACTAACCGTTTGCCCGCCTGCAATTACATTCAGCTTCCACGTTTCACTAAAGTTATGGTCTATAACTATAGAGCCTGAGGCCGTTTTTGAATTGTAATAGGCCCAGGGCGTATTGATAAACCGGGAACGAGAATCCGGAATTTTGGTATTTATATTTTGGTTTAATACACCAATGCCATTGTCTGGTGTAAAGTTGGCGTCTAAATAATCCCCTTGTAACAGAATAGTTGTTTTTTTGCCCAGCTTGTATAACAAAGAGGGATTTACATATTTGCGTTGTGTGTGAACCACGTCACGAAAGCTGTTTGCATTTTCATACGTGCTTACTGCCCGGAAAGCCAGATTTTTAGCGATCGGTCCATACACATCAATCACAGGTTTATAAAGTCCGTAGCTGCCTGTATTCATCAGTACTTCTCCACCCCAGTCGAAGCGGGGTTTTTTAGTAACCATATTGATCACAACGCCTGCTGATGAGTTCCCATACAATAGTGCCGAGCTGCCCTTTAATATTTCTACCGATTCCAGCGTACTGGCTTCAGGAAAGCCACCCGTGTTGGTGGAGATGCCATTTTTGAAAATGCTGCCTGTGCCACCTGCGATCCCAATGCTATACCCCCTGGCAGAAAATGTTTCTGCAACGCCCTGCCGCTGCTGTGTAAGTGACACACCGCTTACGTTTTTAGCCACATCGCCCAAACGCAGCGCCTGCTGATCTTTAATAACGGTATTGCTTACAATCCCTACAGACTGCGGGTTATCGAGCGGTGCAAGATCGGCCTTTCCAAAAGAAGCTACTTTTTTGATAGTTGTTTTATCTGTGGTAACGATCACTTCATCCAGTTGCCTGGCTGTTTCTTTTAAGCTGAATGAAAGCTCTGCAGTTTTTCGTGCCTGCAGTGTAATTGTTCGTTCCTGCGTTTGCAGGCCCACGTGTGAGAAAGCTACATTGTACGTACCTGGTTTAATATTAAGAAGCAGGTAATGTCCGTCGTCATCTGTGAGTGCAGCAAGCTTTAGAGAGGGAATAGATACTGTTACAGAAGCAACTGGCTGTCCGTCAGTTGTGGTAACAGTGCCTTTTAAACTGCTGTTTTGTGCCCCGGCAGTGAAAGAAAATAATATTAAAATGATTAGTAGAGGTTGTTTCATTGGTGCTTTTTATTTACAGGCGAAAGTATCATTCCCGGTTGAAAGCCTGCTTTTACAATCAGGAAAATGAATTACGCAAAGAGGAAATAATAGCGGTTTAGTCAATGTCATTGAGTTAAAGTGAATACTCCTCTATAGCTAATACTTGTAGGTGAAGGTTATCAGCACAAAAAAGAGGGAACGACCTGTGAGGTTTCTAAAAACCTCACAGGTCTTGAGAGGAGGACACCGTCTGTATTTCAGACCTGTGAGGTTTTTAGAAACCTCACAGGTCGTTCCCTTTATTTAAGTGTTAGTACATCCTGGCATAATATGAAAACCCAATTACAAATAATCAGTTTGCTATGATTACTTTAATCCCTTTGTCTTCAAGAAGTTTCACCGTTTCGGCCGGAGCGCCGCTGTCTGTAATGATATACTGGATGAGGTCGAGATTTGAAATTTTTCCCAGTCCTCTTCGTCCGAATTTGGAGCTGTCTGCCATGATGACTACTTTTTGCGCAATGTTGATCATCTTTTGATTTAAGCTTGCCTCATGTATGTTCGTTATAGATAATCCAAAATCAAGGTCAATACCGTCAACTCCTAAAAATAAAATATCGCAGGATATTTGTTCCAACACCAATTCGGCAAAAGAGCCGGCTGCAGAAGCAGAGCTTTGATGAATGATGCCCGGTAATTGTAAAACCTCTACATGCGGTCTGTTATATAATTCAAGGGCAACTTTAAGTGCCGGTGTAATTACAATAAGATGTTTTGAGGGATATAAACATCGTGCTAGTTCGTAAACGGTTGTTCCGGATCCAATAATAATTGAATCAGTTTGGGTTGAAAGTGGCAAAGCGGCTTTTGCAATTTTTTTCTTTTCATCTACATTGATAAATTCTTTTTCGTTTATGGGCTTTTCGATGGCATAAGGATTTTCGGTAGAGCCGCCACCTTTCGTACGGAACAAAAGATTGCGCTCTTCAAGCAGTTTCAAATCTTTGCGTATGGTAACTCCCGATACCTGCAAAAGCTCACTTAACTCCTGTATATCAACATGACCTTTTTCCTGAAGCTGCTGTAAAATAAATTGATGCCTTTCAGTGATTGTCATGACGAGTACAAGGTTTCAGTAAAATTATACGATCACAATAACTATTTAAAACAGATTAAGGAATGAATGAAAAAAATCGACGTTCGTTTTTTAAAGCATAATGTCATCAAGACATTGTATTTATCAAATCGTTTACAAAAGGTAATAGAAGCTTAAATTATCTTTTTTTTTATTTAAAAGGGTTAAATAAATTTATATATTTAGCTGATGCTATAATAATTGCAAATCTGACAATGATTTCATGGCGGATTTGCAAAGGTCAAAAGCGTATTTCTCTGATTGCAGCAGTACCTAGCTGCTGTCTGATGTGGCGTGGTGTGGCTATTAATGTTAAGCATGGTGTCACATATTGAAAGGTGGTAGCTAACATTATAAGTTTTTTTTAAAAACAGAGTACACAAAAGAGGAAACACAGAGGATGCGGAGGGCCTCCGTGATCTCTGTGTTTCTTCTCTCTGTGTCCTCTGTGTTTTAAAAATGACACAAGGTTACTGAAAAAATAAAATCTGACAGGAACATATAAAATTCATGTATACTAAAAATTACTTTAATGAACATTGCAAGCCAAACAAATAATTCGTGGTTAGACAGAGCAGGCATCCCCAAACAGCTTGGCTGGGGATATCTCGGTATTATGATTTTTATGATGGGTGATGGAGTGGAGCAGGGATGGCTGAGCCCTTACCTGCTGGATCAGGGAATGAGCATTCAGCAATCGGCGTTGCTTTTTACTGTTTATGGTGTTACAATCGCTATATCATCATGGTTTTCAGGAGTGCTTGCCGAAGGTTACGGCCCTAAAAAAACAATGGTTACAGGTTTGATATTGTACATAATCGGTACATGCGGATTTGTAGCGTATGGATTGTCCGCACATAATTACGGAGTGATGCTGCTCACTTACGCGGTACGCGGATTCGGTTATCCCTTATTTGCATACTCATTTTTAGTGTGGATTACTTACAGAAGCCCTCAGCAAAAGCTGGGAAGAGCCGTTGGCTGGTTTTGGTTTGTTTTCACAGGTGGGTTAAATGTTTTTGGTGCTTACTATTCGAGCTGGGCTATTCAGCATATCGGTTATTTGAATACGCTATGGAGTTCTATCTTTTGGGTAATGGTAGGCGCTTTTTTTGCGCTTGTATTGAACAGGGATAAGTTTGTTTTTAAAGATATAGCAGACACCGGCAGTAAAGTACAGGAACTGGTAAAAGGCCTGACGATTGTAAAAGAAGAGCCTAAAGTTTTACTTGGAGGGATCGTTAGAATCATCAATACCACAGCTCAATTTGCTTTCCCGGTTTTTTTGCCTACTTATCTGGCATCTTTCGGCTTTTCAACAACCGAGTGGCTGCAGATTTGGGGAACCATTTTTACCAGCAATATTTTATTCAACCTGATCTTTGGCTTTGTAGGCGACCAGTTCGGATGGCGTAACACTGTGATGTGGTTTGGTGGCGTAGGGTGTGCACTCTCCACGTTGTTGTTTTATTATTCGCCGCAATGGTTTGGACCTAACTACTGGCTCGTAATGGCCTGCGGTGTTTTGTGGGGGGCTTTGCTTGCAGGATATGTTCCGCTTACCGCCCTTGTACCATCGCTGGTTAAGAAAGATAAAGGTGCTGCAATGGCTATTTTAAATTTAGGTGCGGGATTACCTGTGTTTGTAGGGCCGGCAATTGTTGGGCTTTTCATTGGTTCTGTAGGAAATGCAGGCGTGGTTTGGATACTTGCAATACTATATGTTATAAGTGCCATATTAACCAGGTTTATTACCCTGCCCGACAATGCAAAAACATCCCATCATGCAAATAAAGATGCAGCTTTAAACACTGTAGCGGGGAAGAAGGATGTAGTGGCGTAACTCATTAAAGTCATTGGTATAATGTTAATCGTAAATGAACGTATATTTTGTAAGCCGTCCTGTATTTCTCTGTGGTTAAAAAACACTTACAAATTTAAGCGACTACCTTTAATACATAACATCATACTTAACACCAGAACATACAGTAAACAAGGATTATGAAAATACTAATAACTGCACCTTACACAACAGCAGCGCAGGAAAAATTGAGTGAAACCATTGGCGAAATAATTTATAAACCATGGAAGCCACATGGCCGTGCATACAATGAAGCGGAATTAATTGAGATGTTACGCGAAACCGGTGCGGAAGCTTTGATAACCGAACATGATACGGTAACCGAAAAGGTAATAGCATTGTACCCTAATCTGCAGTTTATAGGTGTTTGCCGTGGCACACCATCAAATGTTGCCGTTGAAAAAGCCACTGAAGCAACCATTCCTGTTTTTTATACACCTGCCCGTAATGCACAGGCTGTTGCTGAAATGTTTGTGTCTAATGTAATTGTATTTATGCGTAAAACACTCGCAGGCATTAACTGGTTAAAAGCGGGCGACTGGGGTGAAGGTGCACATACCTCATACCTTCAGTTTAAAGGGAATGAGCTTGCAGGCAAAACCATTGGTATGGTAGGTTTTGGTGCAGTGGGGCAACGTATCGCAGGACTGGTAAAAGGGTTTCCCTGCAGCATGCAATTTTACGATCCTTTTATTAAATCGCCAGACGCTGCATACAAAAAAACAACTATCGAAGATGTTTTTACAACAAGCGATATAGTATCTATCCACCTCCCTGTAAATGAAAATACAAAAGGAATGGTTAACAAAAGCCTGCTATCATTGATGAAGCCTGACGCTATTTTTGTAAATACGGCACGTGCAGTGGTGGTAAACACAAATGACCTTTATGAAACACTTAAAAATAACAGGATAAGAGGAGCTATACTCGATGTATTCGATCATGAGCCCCCTGATGCTTTGGATAATGAAATCATTCACATGCCCAATGTACTGGCTACTCCTCATATTGCAGGCGCCACCTTCGAAGTAGAAGATCATCATGCAGACATTATGAATGAAGCCATTTTTGACTGGTTTTTAAATAAACCATCCTCCGGAAGATTACTGGTTAACAAAGAGATGCTGCTATCAAATTCTGCCAAATTATAATAATACATGCAACAAGGTTATCTGATCATAGATATCGGTACCGGAAACGTACGTGTGGCTATCACCAACCAAGAGGGAAATATATTGCACCTGGAAAGAGATAACCTCCATTATGTAAAGGATGAATTGTATCCTGATGCGCTGTCCCTTCATCCGGATCAGTTATGGGACCAGATAACGTTAATGATCCAAAAAGCGGTTCAGCAATTACCGGATGTATCCATTCAGGCGATTACGGCTTCCAGTCAGAGAGAAGGAATTGTTTTAATAGACGAAGACGGCAATTCACTTATAGCACTATCCAATCACGATCACCGGGGACGCGAATGGGAGAACATTATTGAAGATAAACACTATGTATATTCCCTGACCGGCCGGTATCCAACATCTCTTTTTTCAGCGTTCAAACTGATCGGCATTAAAAACCGGCGTCCTGAAATTTACAACCGGTTATCAAAAATGCTCAGCATCAGCGATTGGGCTCAATACCGGTTAAGTGGTGTACCAGGTTATGAGCATTCACAGGCATCGGAAACATTATTGTATGATGTGGCCAAAAAAGAATGGTCCGTTGAATTGTGTAAGCTTTTTGGCATTGACGAAAAAGTGCTTCCTCCCCTTCAATCTTCAGGATCTATATCAGGTAACATCTTACCTGAGTATGCTGCGAAGCTGCATATAAACCCTGATGCGTTAGTGGTGGTGGGAGGCGCTGATACCCAGCTTGCCATTAAAAGCACACAACCATCGGTTGATGACATCATCATTGTTTCAGGTACAACCACACCCATTGTACAAATTGTAAGCGGGTATATCACCGATGACCGGGAACGCACCTGGACAAACAGGCACATTGATACCTCTAACTTTATACTGGAAGCTAATGCAGGTGTAACAGGCCTGAACTATCAACGGTTAAAGGAAATTTTTTACCCTAATGAAAGCTATGCGGTGATTGAAAAAGAACTGGCGGAAAATCCAGACTCTCATTGTGTTGCGTCGTTGGGTTCTTTGGTGGCCGAAGAAAAAACGCCCGTTACAAAAGGTGGATTTATTTTTAATACACCGGTCTCTTACGAATTAACCCGTGCCAGTTTCGTCCGCGCTACCTTATGGGATATCGCCTGTGCAATTAAATCCAATCTGGAAATACTTTGCAGTGTAACAGGAAATACGCCGGACTTTTTATGGGGTTGCGGCGGTGGTTTTCAAAGTACCTTGTTACGAAAGTTCATTGCAAACCTGACCGGCAAAAAATTTTTAATAAGAAAAGGTTACCAGCAGGCTTCCGTAGCAGGCGCAGCCCTTGTTTGTAGCGAAGCATTAGGAAAACAGGTAATGCTACCTTCAGTTACAGAAGAAGTGCTTCCGCAGGCAAACAATGCTGAAGCAACCATGTATAAAGAATGGAAAGAAGTTCGTAACGGTTTCAGGCAACGTGCAGGGGAGGAGATAGCATGACAGCATCTTACTTTTTAGGCATCGACATAGGCACACAGGGAGCCAGAGTGGTATTAGTTGATGAAACAGGCAATGTGATTGCTGAAGAGGAAGAAGGCTTTCCTTTAAGCAGTGCATCACGCGAAGAACAATCGCCATCAGACTGGTGGCAGTCCTGCCTCGGTTCCTTACAAAAACTGATTAACGAAGCAAAACATCATGTTGATCTGAAACAGGTCAAAGCGGTTTCCGTTACCTCCACTTCTGGTACGGTTATACCGCTTGATATAAATAATAAGCCATTATACAACGCTATTATGTATAGCGACAAACGTTCCGATGCTGAAGGGATTTTATGCAGGAAACTGGCTCTGGAAAATCATAACAGCGGTTATACCGGGTTCAACAGCTCAAGCGGATTATCAAAAATGGTATGGTTTGTAAACCACTTTCCCGATAAAGCAGGCAGGATAAACAAATGGATCCACGCCACCGATTACATCATAGGAATGCTTAGCGGAAAATGGGCAATCACTGATTATACGAACGTGCTTAAATCCGGATATGATTTGGAGCGAAACGAGTGGCCGGCATATTTATACCAAAGCCTCCCGTTACAAAAACAATGGTTTCCCGAAGTTGTTCCCCCGGGAACTCCGATTGGAATGTTGGATGCTGTATTGGCAATACAACTGGGCCTGAATAATAACATCCTCGTTATTGCAGGAATGACCGATGGATGCGCTTCGCAGATTGCCTCAGGTGCGGTAAACGTTGGCGATTGGAATACAACGATCGGTACCACCCTGGTGGTAAAAGGCGTTACGAAAAGGGAAATAAAAGACCCGGAAGACAGTTTGTATAATCACCGCCATCCTGAAGGTTACTGGATGCCGGGCGGCGCCAGTAACATTGGCGCTGACTGGGTAACAAAAGATTTTAAGGGTGACCTGGCAGTTTTAAATGAGCAGGCCAGCCAATTGATCCCTACACGAAAAATAGCATACCCGCTTCAACAGCAGGGTGAACGTTTTCCGTTTGTGGCGCCCGACGCGCAGGGATTTGAGACAGAAGAAATGTCTGATACCGAACGTTTTGCTGCAAACATGGAAGGTGTGGCATATATAGAGCGCTACGCATATGAAAAGATAGAAATACTCTCTGGTGAAAAAGTGAAAGCGATTTATACGGCAGGCGGTGCCAGCAACAGTGATGTATGGCTTACTATCAGGAGCAATGTTTTAAATCTGCCTGTTTATAAAATGAAGCATATAACGGGCGCTTTTGGTGCTGCAATACTTGCGGCCTCCAAAACCCATTTCACAGGTATCATCCAGGCCGCAAAGGCGTTGACACAAATTGAAAAAGAGGTGCATCCGCAAAAAGAGCTGGCAGAGGTTTACAACAAAGATTATTACAGGTTTTTACAGATCCTGCATGAAAAAGGATACATCAAAGAAGTAGCTTATGCTTAATGTTTACTTATTGCGTCACGGACAAACAGCCTGGAATGCAGACGGCAACAGGTATTGCGGACGCACCGATCTGCCATTGACTGAACATGGTATTAAACAGGCGGAGCTTGTGCATGAACAATTAAAGGATTACTCATTTGATGCCGTCTATTCTTCTCCGTTACAACGTGCCAACATAACGGCACAAATTGTAAGCGGCCGGAAAGATGTTATTATTGATGATCGTTTAATTGAAGCAGATTTTGGTAATTGGGAAGGCAAATCAAAAGAGCAGTTTATAACGGAAGATGAAGCCTTATGGAACGACTGGATGGCTGATCCTTTTGTTACAAAAGCCGGCCGAACAGGTGAAACCGCGGGTGAAGTAGTGGAGCGCGTAGATTCTTTTTTTACAAGTCTCCAACTTCAATTTAAGACCGGAAACATATTAGTGGTAGCCCATAACGGTGTCAACCGTTTTTACCTTGCCTATAAACTCGGGATGCATCTTAAAAATTATAGAAAGCTGGTGCAGGAAAATTCAACAGTAAGTATGTTTCAATTAGATGAGGCGGGCGAACTAACGCTTGTGCATTTAAATTCTAAATTGTAAGGGAACTAACTTAACAACGCCTGATAAAAACAGAACAGTAAATTTGCAATATCTTGAAAACAGTTACAACCATTCCGGATTATTGCAAAGAGGTAAATATTCCGCAGCCAAAATATCCATTCTTCGACATCAGGAAATTTGAAGACAAAGTAAAAACTGAAAATTCAAAACAGGAAGCTTTTCGCCATGAGTTCTATGCAGTAGCCTTACGACATGCCGGAGAGAACAAAGAGGTAAATGGTGTCCTTCTGCAAGCAAATCTATTTTTCAATTCTCCCTATCAGGTAATAACGTGGGATGTATTACCAGACTGGAAGGGATGGTATATTATGTTTGGGCAGGACTTCCTAGCGCTTAATCCCGGATGGAAAAACTTTATCATTGACTATCCTTTTTTCCGGCTCGACAAATCGATCCCGTTTAACCTTCCACGGCAGGATGCCGTTCTTGCTGCTAGTTTTTTTGAAAAAATATTTGA
Source organism: uncultured Flavihumibacter sp. (assembly GCA_964242315.1). Classification (GTDB taxonomy): domain Bacteria; phylum Bacteroidota; class Bacteroidia; order Chitinophagales; family Chitinophagaceae; genus JADCRZ01. The sequence goes on along the minus strand of CAXTDO010000015.1, from coordinate 718 downwards.
GGAATACCACTCCGGTAATCAGGATAAATTCAGCTTCATTCAATCTTATACAAACCTGCTTTTATTGTTAACCAAAAGGTACTTTATTGAGCTGAATGTATCCGGAGTAATTTCTTATAATAATCGTACTGCTGATATTTTATTACTATCCCGCTTCCAAACCATGATTGAAGTATCGTTTACCGGTGAAGACTCAATCATTCAGATAAGAAAACCATCTTATTATGCCAGGAAGCTTCACATCCACCCTAATCATTTAAATGCCGTTGTAAAGCGCATCACCGGAAAAACGGCAACGGCCGTTATTCACAGCCAGCTTATATCATCTGTTAAATCTTTACTTGGGCAAACCAATTTGAGCATTAAAGAAATAGCCTTTAAACTTCATTTTAAAAAGCCCACGCATTTTACTACATTCTTTAAAAAGGCCACAGGCATTACGCCACAACATTACAGGAAAAACCGAATGCTTTGATTTTTGTTATTCTTGCTTTGAATGATGTTATCAGTTGCCAATGGTTGGTATCGGGTTTGTGAATATCCTGTCATATCAAATTTTAAAATAACATGCAACAGGAAATCATTGATAACATAACCACCCTATTCACCAGCGTTGATGAACGAAACTGGCAAAAAATTCAAAGTGTAATGGCAAATAAGGTATTGCTTGATTATACTTCTTTAAACGGAGGTGAACCCGCCTCACTTACTCCCGAAG
>CAXTDO010000014.1:0-21596 GCA_964242315.1 uncultured Flavihumibacter sp. | reverse complement strand
CTTTTGGTGGATTTGGATCGTCTCCATAGCTATCCTTATCTCTTATTTTACCATCTCTACCATGTATTACCAATTCAGATTTATTATTTCTTGCGATTTCTCTTGCAACGGTAATTGCATCTTTTTGTGTTTCTGTTATAAGGGTAAATCTGTTACTGCCTTCTTTTTTAACAGCCCAGCCATTACCTAATGGTATAACGTGTTGATTTTTCTTTGCCATAACGTTTTCAAAGTTAGGTTACAAAATGTTTTGAATCAGCGTTTTTATCGCCTTGAATTTATTTACAACATCTTTTTTTAAAAGTTTCTGCGTTTTATAACGCATTTCAGGATTCCAGTTAACTACTAAGTTCCACTCGTTTAAATAATTAAGCTTTATATCATACTCGGTACCTGAATAGAAAAGTAAGTTATTTAAGTCATGACTTTTTATATCTCTGATTTTTGTAATAGTATTAGCTAAAAGTTTTTGATGTTTGAAACTGTTCTGATATAAGCTAAAGTCAAATTTGCCTTCCGGAAACCGTTGTGTAAATTTAAATATTTTACAAATCTTTAATTTTAAAGCAAGTTCAAGCGCATAACCTGCTATATAAAATGCAGTACTATAACGCCTGTTTGATATAAGTATATCGGCATCTTTTAATTTTTGATTTATTAATTCCCTTAAATCTTTTTTTGAAATCATGGTTTTTAAAACCTTATAGGTCAGTTTTGAGTTTAACTAACCACCCTGAACAACTTCTCCAGATAATCTTTCTTAAACTCAATATATGTAGGACGGCCCGAAGCCGTTACATTAGGAGTAGTACAAGCGAACAGGTCATCTACCAAAGATTTCATTTCCTTTTGGTTAAGGAACTTGCCGGGCTTCACAGCATTTTGTGACGCTACCGAACGAACCAGCTTTTCGCGTTTGGAGAATTTTATATCGTTGCTGAAATGTTTGTATTGCTCCAGCAGGTTTTCTATGGCCAGTTTTTCATTTCCCTGTGCCAGGTCGGCAGGTGTTCCCTGGATAACAAAGCTGTTGTTTCCAAAAGGTTCTACCAGGTAACCAAGATGGTTGAGGTCGCCAACAAGATCCTGAAGCAACAAAGCATCCTGGGGAGAAAGTTGCAGCGTTGCCGGGAACAAACTTCTTTGCGCAGCCACCGAATGGCCCTGGATAGCCGCAGCATAACGTTCGTATAATATTCGTTCGTGGGCAGCTTGCTGGTGAATCAGCAGGTAACCAGATTCGGACGGCGCAATAATATAAGTAGTAAGAAGTTGTGTTAACGCAGCATTTTCAGCAACTTTGCCGGCCTCGCTTTTATAAGAACCCGATAGTAGCGAATTAAAAGAAGCAGAAGAGGCCTGCCTTTCGGTAAGGGAACTGTTCGCGCTATCAGGAGGTTCATAAAAATCTTTCCAGTGTTTTAATTCACTTTTATCCGATTCAATAAAATGAGCCTGATTTTTTTGTGAGAATGTCTTAAACAGGCTGGAAGAAACCGCGGCTGCCTGATTTTCCTCAGTAAAGGGTTTGCTTACCGCCTCCAGTTGCTGGATGTTTGCATCGAGGTCAAATTCAAGGGTTGGTGCAATACTGAATTGAGCGAGCGCATGTTTTACTGCGGCCTGCACAAAAGCATAAATAATTTTTTCATCTTCAAACTTAATTTCCTGCTTGGTGGGATGCACGTTTACATCTATCTGTGTGGGATCGAGGTCAATAAACAGTACGTACATGGGAAAGCTGTCGGAAGGAAGCATCTGCTGGTAAGCGCTCATCAGTGCGTGATTGAGGTATGCACTTTTAATGAAGCGGTTATTTACAAACAGGTACTGGTCGCCGCGTGTTTTTTTTGCCGTTTCAGGCTTGCCCACAAATCCATAAATATTCAGGTAATCGGTATTTTCATTTACCGCTACCAGCTTGGAGTTGTACTGACTGCCCAGAAGCTGAACGATCCGCTGTTTGAGTGTGCCCTTTTCTAAATGAAAAACCTGCTGCCCGTTGCTGGTGAGCGAGAAAAACAAAGTTGGAAAAGCCAGGGACACTCTTATGAATTCGTCAATGATATGCCTCATTTCCGCAGCATTGCTTTTTAAAAAATTCCTGCGTGCAGGAACATTAAAAAACAGGTTCTTCATGGCAATGCTTGTTCCGGGCGCTACTGCCAGCGGCTCCTGTTTTATCACCATGCTGTTCTCTATCTCGATATAGGTTCCGGCCTCATCTTCTGCCCTCTTTGTTTTAAGTTCTACCTGTGCTACGGCGGCTATGGAAGCCAGGGCCTCACCCCTGAAACCCATGGTGCGAATATGAAAAAGGTCGTCAATTTTTTTAATCTTGGAGGTAGCATGACGCTCGAAACACATGCGGGCGTCTGTTTCACTCATGCCGTTGCCATTATCCAGCACCTGTATCAGCGCTTTGCCGGCATCGCTTACCAACAGCCTGATTTCGGTAGCGCCTGCATCTATGGCGTTTTCCATCAATTCTTTAACGGCGCTGGCTGGTCTTTGAATTACCTCACCCGCAGCTATCTGGTTTGCAATATTATCGGGAAGTAGTTGAATGATGTCGGGCAAAATGGTATTCTTTAACGGCAAATTTAAAGTTCTGTAAGGGATACATCAAATCCATTTAAATTTTAACCCCGGCGGAAAATGAAAATTGATTTCGAGCGTTATAGTAAGTATCCTCCTATGAAAAGAAGTTTCTATATATCGTTATTATCTTTCCTTGCTGTTTGTTGCAGCCCTGATAGTCGGCCTGTTATTGAAAATAATAATCAATATCCCGATCAGAAAACCACCACTTTATATACCATAAAATCAGGCAATCACTACAGCGAGCAAAACCTGCCGCAGGTGATGAATCGTAACAGCATGTCTGCAATGGTTACATTCGATAGTTCGGCAATATATACTTCCGTTGATGCCAATAACCAGGCAGACGTTAATAAGCTGATGGGCTTTTCCGATTGCGGTGGTGATCATCAGCAGAACAGCGCCCGGCTTGGCTGGTCGTGGAGGGGTGAAAAGCTGGTATTGTATGCCTATTCTTATGTGAATAAGATCCGCATCATCAAAGATCTCGGGAACTTTGATCTGAATGAACCGATTCATTGTTCTATAAAAGCTGAAAACAAGTATTACTATTTCAGAGCCGGTACTGCTACCGATTCAATTGCCCGGTTTTGTACAGATTATAACAGCAGCCGCTATAAACTCTTTCCCTATTTTGGTGGCGATGAAGTAGCGCCACATGAGATTAAGATGATGATTGTGGAAGATTAGCTGTAAGGACACAAAGGCACAAAGAAGCACAAAGAAATTCCTTTGTGTTACTTCGTGCCTTTGTGCCTTCGTGGCCTTACAGCAATGTTAATAAAGTGACATCCGTTTCTTCCATGTGCTTTGAAATCCATAAATTACGCCCCATGCGATTAATACATACCGCTGACTGGCATCTCGGCCAGCGATTCAAAGATAATATGGACAGGCGCGAGGAACACGACCATTTTCTTAACTGGCTGCTGCAAAGCATTGAAGAACATAAAGTTGAAATTCTGGTAATTGCCGGAGATGTTTTTGATTCGGCCCATCCGCCTTCCTATGCCCAGCAACAATATTATTCTTTCCTTGCAAGATTATATGCACAGGGAATCTGTAAAGATGTGGTAGTAACCGGCGGTAATCACGATTCACCGGAACGGCTCAATGCCCCCAAAGAATTATTGAAGGTGCTTCATATACATGTAGTGGGTTCTATGCCTGAAGAAGGAGACCCGGCTCATATCGGTTTACCCGGTGGCGCTGATGAACCATCGGTTATCATAGTGCCTGTACCCTTTCTTCGCGACCAGGATATCCTGCGTAACCAGGACAAAGAAACGATGTCTGCAAGAGAAGATCGTGTAAGGCTGGGCATTGTGGCACATTACCTTAAGGCTTCTCAAACCATCAGTCACTATAAAGACAAAGGCATTCCCGTAATCGCCACCGGACATTTATTTGCGAACGGTTGCGAGCCTTCACCAGAATCGGAAAGAGTGATCCACATTGGCACACTCGGACAAATCAGCGCTGCTGAATTTCCTGAATCTTTTGATTACATTGCTCTAGGCCACCTGCACCGCCCCCAGGTGGTGGCCGGCAGAAATCATATCCGCTATTGCGGTTCGCCCATACCGCTTTCATTTTCTGAAAGAGATTACAAACACCAGGTAGTTTTACTGGAAATGAATAAAGGGGCAGACCAGCAAATTACAAGCCTTGAAATTCCCGTACTGCGACAGCTAAAAAGAGTGGAAGGATCATGGAATGAAGTAGCTGAAAAGCTCCAGGCTTTTACCGTTACACCCGGCCAGTTAGTTACCTGGACAGAACTGCGTATAAGAAGCGATGAAAGTCCTGTAGTAATTGCAGAAAAAGTACGCAAGCTGGCTGAAGAAATTAAAGAAACGGTTAGAATTGTAGACTTCAGGCAAACAAGAGCTACGGAACAATCTTCAGATGAACCGGAAATAAAACTCGTTGAAGCCCTGGAAGACCTGCAACCTGCTGATGTTTTTGAGCGGTTACTCGATGCTCACAATATTTTGGATGGCCGGGAATTGCTCCTCGATGCTTTCACCGAACTATTATCCCAGGAAAATGAATGAGGGTACTTTTAGTGATGTTGGTTAAAGCTGACAGCATTAATACAGATGTCCTAAATTGCTAAAGATCATGAAAATTCTATCCATCGCCGGACGTAATCTTAATTCACTTCGCGTTGATTTTAAAGTAGATTTTACAACGGGCGCTTTAAAAGATTGCGGCATCTTTGCCATAACCGGTCCCACCGGCGCAGGTAAAACAACTTTACTGGATGCCATCACCCTTGCCCTGTATGGTAAAACGCCCCGTTCGGCCTCAGATGAAGACATTATAAGTTATGGCGCCGGCGAAGCATGGGCTGAAGTGGTATTTCAAACTTCAGAAGGCAGTTTCAAAAGTGAATGGAAAGTACGCCGTTCAAGAAATAAACATGATGGCGCTTTACAGCAATCCACCATGGAGGTAAGCAGTTATCCCGATGGAAAAATATTGACACAAAAAAAACGTGAGGCGCAGGATAAAGTAAAGGAACTAATCAAGCTGGAATATGACCAGTTTCTAAAATCCGTATTGCTGGCGCAGGGCGCTTTCAAGGCTTTTCTCGACGCTAAGGAAGGAGAACGTGGAGAAATGCTGGAGAAAATTTCAGATACATCACTCTATACCAAGCTTTCAAAAAGAGCTTTTGAGCGTAAAAGAAAAGAAGAGCAGGCCCTGACAATGCTTAAGGCTTCTATAGATAATGTAGTATTGCTTTCAGATGAGGATAGAACTATCCACGCTGAAAAGATGAATGCATTGAAAGAAGAAGAGCAGCGAATTCAAAACGATTTGACCGATTTCCAAAGGAAATACAACTGGCTTCAAACAATAAAAAATCTTACAAAGGATTACCAGCTTGCAGAAAAAGCATTATACCGGGCTAAGGAAAGGCTGGAAGAAGAAAAACCCAACCTTCAGCGTTGGGAAACGCATCAAAAAATTGCACACCTGGAAGTTGCCTGGGAACAATATTTAACCAGGCAACGGGAAAGCGTTCAGCAGCAGGATAACATCGCTACACTAAATGAAAAAGTATCGGGTATCATACTTAAAGTGAACCAGGCTGAAATGGTGCTTTCAAACGCCAGCGTAGCATTAAAAGCAGCGGTTGACATAAGGGAAGAAAAACTGCCTGTTTTGCTGAAGGCTATAACAAGACAGGCAGATCTGAATGAAGAGAAACGGCAATTAAAAAAATTAAAAGACCAATCTGAGGGCAAAACCAGTGAACAACTAATCTGCCGCCAAAAAATTACTCATAACGAAAAAACAATTGCCGGGGAAAAAGAACTGCTGACGGCACTGGAGATCTGGATACACGGGCATCATCAATACGCCCAGGCTGGCAACAATTATACAAAGGCAAGTCTTTTAGTAAACCAGTTAAAAAGAAGCAATGATGATATAGAAGCTCATCAGGCTACGCTGGCAAAAACTGACAGACAGCTTTCAGATGCCCGGAAACAAATTACAGAAGCGGAACAGGATGTACAGCAGGCCGAACACAATCAACAATCACTGCAGGAATTACATATCCAAACCACTAAACAGCTTAATAAGTTAAAAAGCCAGTTGCTGGTTCATGCTGAAAAAAATAGTGTAGCCATTGAAAATGCAACACTTTCTTTCAGCGAACAACGGGATGATCTTTCCCGCCAGCAATTTCTTGCGGAGCACCTGTCGAAGCTGCATGAGGGAGAACCATGTCCGCTTTGTGGGGCTACCGACCATCCCAATCAAACGCTTGCCATAGCCGATGTTCGAACCAGGATTGAAAATATCCAAAGCTTGTTGAAGAATTATAAATTAACCATTACTACCAATACCCAACTTCAGAAAAGTTGTGAAAGGTTGCTGAATAGCCTTGAAGAATTTAATGATGTTGATACAAATGATGGCACACCCCTGCCCTCCGACTTTGAAACAATTTTTAATGAACTGGTAGCGGTTCAAAAATCGCAGCCACTACAGCAAAACCAACTTTCGTTAAAGCTGGCTTCCGCAACACAGCTTATTAGAAGTTTAACTGAAAGCATTAAAAATCTTGATGAACAGAAAGAATCAACAAATAAAAAATTACAGCAATTCCAGGAGGAAAAAGATGCCCAGATAACTTTGCTGAGTGAGATTGCAAAAGAGTTTGAACTTGCATTAAACAATCACAGCTTTGCCAAAATACCTGCTATTCTTAAAGGCTATGCTGAAGAATACCAGGATAAAATTAACCGGCGCTCCCAGCTTCAGGGATCTATACCGGCCTTGGAGTCAGGTATTACATCTTTAACGGAACAGTCGGCAGCAATTGAACAGGATTTGGTACAGCTTGAAAAAGATGTAGAAGGTAAAAAAACTGTCATCGGGCAATATGAGTCTGAGATTGCCGCCGCTCACTCCGGCTTTACATCGCCTGAGGCTGCACATAAAGCCCTCATTGAGCAGGAAAGAGCTGCAAGTGAAACCGTAAAACAATACAATGAATCACTTAATTTACTTCGCCAGGAAACGGATAATTTACTCGGCGAAATAAAAAACGCCGGGCAAAAACTGAATGAGCTGAACAATATCATTAAAGATCTGAAAGACAGCCTGCTGGCAGCACTTGTTGAATTGGGATGGGAAGCCGATTTTGAGATAATCAGGGAGCATTTGCTTAATAATCATGAAAGAAGGATGTTGGAAAACCTGTACAAGTCGTTACACAACGATCTTATGCGGGCGGTTGACCGGTACGAATCGTGCCGGAAGCAATTGGAAAACGAGCAATCTCTTGAAATAACTTATGACCACGAAGAAAGTATTACGAACAATATAAAAAGCGCTAACGAAATATTAAAGCAAAAAAATCAGGAATTTGGTGAGCTCCGGCGGATCTTAACCGAAGACGATGAAAAGCAGCACAGGTTACATTCCATAAAAACAAAAATAAGGAACCAGGAAAAAATTCTTGAAAAATGGGCGGCATTATCAGATCTGATCGGTTCGGCAGATGGTAAAAAGTTCAACCAGTTCGCCCAGGGACTAACCCTCGACAGGCTGATAGTGATATCCAATCATCACCTTCAACTGTTAAACGACCGCTACCTGTTAAAGCGGAATACCATAGAGCAGGGTCTCCGCCTGCTAATAATAGACCAGTACCAGGCTGATAATGAACGCGAGATCAATACGCTTTCCGGCGGGGAGAGCTTCCTGGTTAGTCTTGCCCTGGCGCTCGGACTTTCCGAAATGACCTCAAAACTTACCACAATAGATTCTCTTTTTATAGATGAAGGATTTGGCACATTAGACGCTGATACACTGGAAGTTGCCCTGAGTGCATTGAGAGGTTTACAAATCGGTGGAAAAACAATCGGCATCATCTCACACGTAGAGCGGCTCAAGGAAGAAATTTACACCCAGGTTGAAATAACCAAAGGCGCCGATGGCTTCAGCACCCTGAAAGTGATCCCTGAAATTCTGTGATTTTCAATAATCCTGTATTCTGCTAAAAAATATAGGCCCTCTGTAGAAACAGAGGGCCTCAACGATTGCTTGCCATATGAAAAAAAGGTATTGTCTTAGTTGTTAGGGAACCACTCACCACCTGATTATTCCCTAATGTGTTATTTATACGCAAAGATAAGAAAGGTAACCTTCTCAAAAAACATTTCTCATATAAATTAAATGTTAATAGATGCCCTCTACTTTTTTTAACCACGGAGGAAAACCGAGGTAGCACTACCTTGGTTTTTCCTCCGTGGTTAAAAAAAAATACGAGCTAATTAACCCTCATACATCCACAAACTATCTGTAAACCAATTCTTCGAATCATAAAAATGATGCAGCAGCTTATATCCGCAGTGATCGGCCAGAAGCTCCACCTCGTCGATTCTATATTTCTGAGATATTTCAGTTAACACCGGCTCTCCTTCTTTAAAAAAGATAAAATCTGCTTCGCCAATGCAAACTGCCTGGTCCTTAGTACTTACCAGATAGCTTTTGCATGCGCCGGTCTGCGGATCGTATACGGGGTAATGATCAAATTGAGAAAGATTGAAATCGCCTTCCAGTTCCCTGTTTATCCTGTTCAGCAAGTTAAGATTAAACTGTTTGGTAAAACCTTCTTTATCGTTATAGGCATTTAAGATGGTAAGGGGATTTTTAGCCAGGTCAAAACCGGTCAGCAACATATCGCCGGGTACAAGATGATTTCTTATTTCCACAAAAAACTGCTCCGCTTCACTCTTTGAAAAGTTGCCGATATTAGATCCAAGGAATAATACCAGTTTATTTCTTTTTGTAAGCGTACTTGCTTTTTGCAACATATCCAGGTACTCACCGCATAGTGTATGCATGTTTATACCGGGAATGGCCAGAGGTAATTCTTCCTCAAGTAATTGAATGATGTTTTCAGAAATATCTATGGGGAAATAAGTGAACTCAATCTTTTTATGTTGTAATTCACTTAAAAAGAAGCGCGATTTTAAAGCATTGCCTGCACCTAATTCTACTATATCAAAATTTTTATGAAAGGAAGAGATGCTATCGATAATGAACCCGCTCTGCTGTGATAAAATTTCCAACTCACAATTAGTGAGATAATATTCCGGACATTTCATGATTTCCTCAAACAGCCTGTCTCCTTCCTTGTCATAAAAATATTTGGAACTCAGGTTTTTCATCGGTGATGAAAGACCTCTTAAAACGTCTTCAAAAAATGTATTCATATGGAGATGCGTTTATTCAGCTAACCTGATGCCGGTATACTGCCATCTGAGCGGTGGATGAAAAAAATTCCTGTATGTGATCCTGCTATGATCCGGTGGGGTCACTTCGGAAGCTCCTCTCAGAACTTTTTGATTAACCATAAATTTTCCATTGTATTCACCAATTGCACCGGCAGCTTTTGTAAAACCAGGATAAGGTAAGTAAGCGCTTTCAGTCCACTCCCATCTATTACCCCATTGAAAATTTTGTGCTGCCACCTCCCATTCAAATTCTGTTGGCAGCCTTTTCCCTTTCCATGATGCATAAGCGAATGCTTCGTAATAACTGATATGGCAAACAGCTTCATCAGGTTGAAGTGGCTGCAGGCCGCTCAACGTGTAATAATGCCAGTTGTTATCAATAAAAAACCAGTACATAGGAGATTTAACCTGTTTTGTTTTAACCCAATCCCAACCTTCTGCATGCCAGTAGATAAAGTTTTCGTAGCCGCCGCTGTCTATAAATTCAAGGAACTCCCGGTTAGTTACCAGCCGGTTTGAAATGGTGTAGTCTTGTAAAAATACCTGGTGTCTTCCCAACTCGTTATCAAAACAAAATCCGGTTCCGTTATATCCAATTTCGTAGATACCGCTTTTTATTGCAATGGCCGCTTCTTTTTGAAGATTAGCGGTACTATTGCTTTCCCCTTCGGTATATTTTGGAAAAAGCGGATTATGACCCAGGATATATTTTATGTCGGTTGAAAGAAGCTCCTGGTGTTGCTGTTCGTGGTTGAAGCCCAGTTCCAGTAATGCATGCAATTCCGGCAACAGTTCTTCCGATAATAATTTTTCCATCGCTTCGTCTACATGTTTACGGTAGCTGTAAACATCTGCAACCGTTGGCCGGCTCAGGTTACCCCTGTCTGTTCTGATAACACGGTTACCAACCGTTTCATAATAACTGTTGAAAACGTAATTGTACTCCGGGTTAAATTCCCTGTAACCTTTCAGATGATCTTTTAAAATAAATGTTTCAAAAAACCAGGTGGTATGTCCGAGGTGCCATTTAGGGGGACTTATGTCAGGCACGGGTTGTACCACATAATCTTCTGTTTGCAGCGGCCTGCAGATGTCTTCCGAATGCTGCCTTACCAACACATATTTATTTACAAAATCATTCATGTCACTTTTGTTGATCTGTTTCTTTTTTTAAATCCGATATGGTAACGATCTTCAGTTCTGCGGCTTGTTCTCTTCGCATCATCAGCGCATAGGCGTTGTTAAAGCCAATCGGTTTCAACCAGGAAATATCATATCTTCTATTAAATTCAGTTTGCACATATTGATACACTTTCTCTTTGCTGCCAATAATAGAAGATACAACACCAGCACCGGGTTGCAGCATTACCAGAAGGCCGGTGCCTGTATATTCAGGATAACAATCTATTTCCTGATTAGTTAACGCATCAAAACAAATTTTTGTACCTCCAAGTCCCGTTTTGGTAATTACTTTCAGATCAGTATAGCCCGCAATCAGCATCCTGTACATGTTAATAAGAATGTACTGCTCAGCAAATATTTTCGAACCCAGGCGGATGGTGCCTTTATTGCCATTACGTGGTGCATGGTACAACGATTTAGCAACAAGAAAATCGTAGGCTATTTTTTCGGGGTCTTGTTTTAAAAAATCTGCTTTATAGTTTAGCTCCGTCATGATGGAATCATTGATAACACCGGTAAGTAGATTTAATGTGCTTTCCAGTTCGGGATATTGTTTCAGCACTTTGTTACGGATCAGGGGAGCGGCATAATAAGGCGGGAAGATGCCTTTATCGTCGTTCAGGATTTGCAGATCAAAAGCTTTTATACGGCCATCAGTGCTATAGCCGCTAATTACATCTAATTTTTTTTCCTGCGCCGCCTTATACATTACGGCATCACTGATCACAACTGTTCTTATGCGGAGTTGGTACTTATCTTTCAATCCCAGGTAGCCATCGGATCGCCCCATAAATTCCGGGGTAAATCCTGCCAGTAATTTTCCTTCGTATACAGAAGGAAGCAGGTAAAATGAAGAAAGCAGTAGTATTATCACGGGAAACGCGATCAGGCCAGGCTTTAATTTCCGAAGGTTAAGCCGTTGAACTTTAGACAGCAGGAAGTCAAAAATTATGGCCAGCAGTGCGGCGGGTATGGCGCCGGCGAGTATCATGTTAGTGTTGTTCAGCGCAATGCCGCCGAATATAAATTCTCCCAGTCCGCCTGCCGCTATGTATGCCGCAAGCGTTGCTACACCTACGTTAATCACCGTAGCCGTTCTTACGCCTGCCAGTATAACGGGTAGGGACAGGGGTAATAATACTTTAAACAAAATCTGTTGCCGGCTCATACCCATACCTTTGGCGGCTTCAATAACAGTCGGGTTTACACCTGTTATTCCGGTATAGGTATTCCTGATAATAGGAAGCAGCGCATAAAGGAATAACGCCACAATTGCCGGCCGCGCACCGATACCCAATAATGGAATCATAATGCCGAGCAGGGCAATGCTGGGAATGGTTTGTAACATACCGGCAATGCCTAATACCGTACTAGCCCATTTTTTTCTGCCGGCAATAAAAATTCCTAGTGGGATGCCAACAACAACCGCAATTAATAATGAAGTGAATGTAAGCCCGATATGCTCCAGCGTCTGACTCAGCATTTTATCTTTCTGCTGCCCTAAGAATTCCAGAAATGTTTGTTGCTGATCAGGCATTCTGATTGTTATTTAATTGATTCATGGCGCTCATCAATGAAACAAAATTTATTTGCCTTCTTTGATTAGTTGCTCCATCCAGTACATTAAGAACTGTTTTACCTGCATCTTCCTTATCATAGAACATTTCCATAGCATCCCATACAGAAAGAACCGACGGTACGGTGGCAATGAAAGAATCTGTTGTAGTCAAATCATCCTGAAAAAAAGGCCAAAGCCGGTGTAGTTTTACAGACCTGAATGCCAGTTGTGTTTTTTCTTCCTTTAGAAAGTTGCTTACGAATGCATTTACAGGCTTGAAAAGCAATTCGTCGGGGGTGCCCAATTGAACGATTGTTCCTTTATCCATCAGGCATATCCTGTCTGCCAGTGCGAATGCTTCCTGTACGTCGTGAGTAACCATAACGATGGTTTTCCTCTTAAACTCGTCCAGTTCACTAAGTTCTTTCCTGATTTTATTACGGGTTATGGTGTCGAGTGCGCCAAAAGGTTCATCCATTAACAATACCGGAGGATCTGCGGCCAAAGCTCTTGCAAGGCCAACACGTTGCTGCTGGCCGCCACTGAGCTGATCGGGACAAACGTTCAGGTATTTATCCGGTGGCAGGTGAAGCTTCTCCATTAATTCGATGGTTCTTTTCCGGATAGTGTTTTTATTGCTTTCCAGTAATTCAGGAACGATCGCTATATTTTGAGCAACTGTATAATGTGGAAAAAGACCGTTGTGCTGTAGCACATATCCAATGGATCGCCTGAGCTTTTCCGGTTGTTGTTCAAGAATGTTTTTACCGTTAATAAAGATGGTGCCTTCCGAAGGCTCTATAAGCCTGTTGATCATTCTGAGCGTAGTTGTTTTACCGCAACCGCTTGTGCCAAGGAAAACCATGTTCTCGGCATCCTTTACTTCAAAAGAAATATCATCAACTGCTTTCGTGTCACCAAAGTATTTACTTACGTGTTCTACGCTGATCATTAGTGAGAGGTTATTTATCCAGGGTCATGAATAAGTTATTAAGTGATTCAGCGTATAACGGATGAGCGAAAATATTTTCGCGGATTTGTTCGTATGTTATGTTACCCTGCATGGCTAATTGTAATACCGTCATTATTTCACCACCTTCTTCAGCTAATACTGCTGCACCCAATATTTGTTTGGTGTCTTTTTCAACAATAGCTTTCATCATGCCTTTGGTGTGCCCGGTTTCTATACCTCTTGCTACTTTATCCATTGACAATGTCACTGCTTCAATATTGAGTCCTTGTTTGCGGGCCTCTTTTTCAGTTAATCCAATACGGCCCAGTTGAGGATCGGTAAACATTGTGTAAGGAACGGGACGGCCCTTTATAGACACATGCAATTTGTCAATGATATTCTTTTTAAGAACGATGTAATCATTGTAAGAGATATGCGTAAAAGCCGGACCGCCTTTTGCATCGCCCAGGGCATAGATGCCTGCCTGTGATGTTTGCAGGTATTCATCAACGTTAATGTAACCTTTATCGTTGAGGGTGACTCCTGTTTTATCGAGATGCAAGGCATTGGTTTGTGGCGTTCTGCCTGCGGCCAGTAATATATCAGAACCTTCAATAATTATTTTTTCGTCTTTTGTAACAACAGTCAGCGAAAGGCTTCCGTTGGCCGAACTAACAATTTTCTCTGCTTTAGCTTCCAGGTAAATTTTTATTCCTTCTTCTTTAAAAATATCGTGTAAGCAGGCAGCGACGTCTTCATCTTCTTTTGATAAAAAAACAGGTTCCATAATAACCATACTCACATCACTTCCAAAACGCCTGAACATCTGCGCATACTCCAATGCAATATAACCGCCACCTATTATGATCAAATGACCGGGAAGATTTTCTACGTCGAGCAAACTGGTGGACGTATGATATTGTACATCAGAGATGCCTTCTATTTCGGGAATTCTTGGAGTAGTGCCGGTGTTTATAAAGATCTTACCGGCAGTGTATGTTTCAACGTTTCCATCTTTCAATGTTACTTCAATCATTTTGTTACCGGTAAAGGTAGCTTCTCCCATTATGAGGGAGAGGTTTTCAGTAGTCTCCAGGCCTTTTTTTGCAGAGCCGCGAAAAGACTCAACAATTTTATTTTTACGGAGTATGATCTCTTTTAAATTAACCGTAACATCTCCGGTTTCTACACCGAGTTCTTTACTACCACGGATCGTGTGTGCAGTTTTAGCGGAGGCAATCATTGCTTTGGTAGGGGTGCAGCCATCATTGATACAGGTACCTCCTACCATCCTTTTTTCAATGATGGCCGTTTTCATTCCTGCTTTGGCCAGCTTTTTTGCTAACGGAGTTCCACCTTGTCCCGATCCGATGACTATTGCGTCGAATATTTGCATTGTAAGTTTGTAGATTACTTCTTTTACGAGCCGCTTTAATAATATCTTGCCACACAAAGGAACAAAAAATGTAACTTCCGCGGCAACAAAAGCAGTAATGTTTATTACGAAATGGAAATAGACGAAAATATAATAGCACAAACAAGCAAATGGATCAAAGAGGTGGTGGTGGGTTGTAATTTTTGCCCTTTTGCAGCGAAGGAATTAAAACGCGGCAGCATACACTACCAGATACTAAGACGGGCAAACATCAAATCATGTTTGGAAGCACTGGCGTTGGAATTACAGCGGCTTGATGACAATGGAACAATTGAAACAACCTTGCTTATTCTGCCGGATGGTTTTAAAGATTTTTATAAATACCTGGAGCTGACAGAACTCACCGAAAAATTGTTAGCCGACCTCGGTAAAGAAGGAGTATACCAGGTTGCAAGCTTTCATCCATTGTATCTTTTTGCAGGCACTACTGACGATGATCCGGCGAATTATACCAACCGTTCACCATATCCGATGTTGCATTTATTGCGTGAAGCCAGTTTAACCGCTGCGCTGGAGCAATTTCCACATCCGGAAAGGATACCGGAGAATAATATCCTGTTTGCGAGGAAGAAGGGGTTGGAGTATATGAAAGTTTTGAGAGATTCATGTTCTTTTTTATAACCACAGAGAAAACCCAGAGAAAAAGAAAAGGTTACACAGAGAACTCCTCTGTGTAACCTCTTCTTTTTTTCTGGGTTTTCTCTGTGGTTAAATTCTTCGAATTGAGCTTACCACCTGTTTGAATGGCTGTACCTGTTACGGCTATCACTGTAATATGCCTCCACATTTCTTATCTCATCATACTTCTGTTTCTGAAGTTTCTGCACCTGCCAGTTCTTTTCACGTGGCCTCAGGTAACGGTCAGCATAAACCGAACTTATTCTGTAATCATACTCCCGGTTAATTTTAGAAATTTTAAAATCCCTTTCTTTGATGTTCATGGAAAGCGCATCGTTGTAACGGCGGTCATTGTAGGCGTAATCTTTTCTGTCATTATCTCTTCCGTTTACTTCCGGGCCCTGTGCTGGTCTTGAATAATTGCCATTGTCATTCCTGTCAGAACGGCCTGTTCTGTTATCATTGTTATACTGGGCAAACACAGATGTTAAACTTCCAAAAGTGAATAATAGTGTAAATAATTTTTTCATGATTTTAATTTTTATTTTGATTGAATTTTTTACCAGGTCCGGTTCAGTTGGTCAACCTGCCAGGTACCTATATAAGATTATTAGAAAAGAATTTCGTTTATAAAGAAAACGTTAATGCTTTCAAACTAAATTTACATGTGATATTCCTTTATAATGGTTTGGTAGTTTTAGAGGTAAGAATTTTGGAGTGAAACGGGCGGTTGGAAAAGATACACTCGATCGATCCTTCTTAAAACATTTATTAATTCATGCTTTTTAATTGTACGCAAATGGCTTTATATTTTTGGAACAATAATGATTACTTTCGAAAATTACCTTCTAACAAACTTATTACCTCTTTAGGAAAGAGGAGATGGGATGCAGGAATTGAATACAAATCTTCTGAAACTCTTGCCAGGGAAAATCATAAAACGATTTTTACGATGCCCAGTTTTACCAGGCACGGAAGGTGGGGCAATATTGTTTTTCAATACTTGTTTATTCGTATTCTTGCACGAAATAATAATGGAGAAATCGAACTGTATAAAACAGGAGACAGCGTAATAAACAGGATGAATTTATATGAGGACATGTTGGACATTCCTGCTATCGAGACCAAATCAAACACAATTTTATTGGATAGTTATCACATCTTTCATACACTAACAAATTATATTCCTGGATTTTTGTGGAGAGCATTATATGTTTCTAATCTTCGCCATCAAAGCTGCTTTATTCTCAGAAACTTGGATGAGGCAATTAATAAACCACTCTCTTTATCTGACAAAGCATCCATAGAAGTAGAAGGATTATTCATGTTTAACCCCATATTTTACAAACAACAGCATAAAGAATATATCCTAAGTAAACTCTTTCAGCCAACCATAGAATTTAACAGTATCATACAGCATTGTATACAAAACCTGGGACAGGACAAAACGATTATTGGTATTCATATTCGTAGAGGCGACTATATTTATACGCCGTTGAGACAGTTTTTCCAAATTCCAATTCCAACCAAGTATATTATAGAATGGCTGGTTTCCAATATATCGTCAGTAATAAATCCGGTAATATATGTTTGCAGTGATGATGGAGATGTCTACAAGGAAATTGAAATGGCGGGATTCCAGGTTTTTTGCACAAAAGATTTGCTTGCCGAAGGTACCGAATTCAAATATGAACAATTGGATTGGGAAATTTTAAGAAAATGTAATATTTTATTAACCTCAAACAGCTCATTTAGTTTTACATCTGCTTTTTTAAGTACTAATAATTCAAAATGTTACCGGTTTTCATTGCTCAAAAAAAAGTTTGTTTCTTTTGACCCGTGGGAAGCCGAACCTTTGCAATCTTTTACCTACGCTCCGTATGTTTGGAGTTACTTATACTCCCGTTTTACGTTAGTTTGGAATATGACAAGTTTGCGGTTAGCCTGTTCCGGACTAGCAAAAGATATAAAAAGCTGGATACTCTGGAAGATAACTAAATTGATGTGCCTGTACTATATTTACGGAATTTCATTAAAGTTTTTCTTAGAATTATTCAATTTACCGGAGTTGTTCAGGATTTCTAATGAGGAAACAAATTATTCAGATCATCTCCGATTCAATCAAATTTAGTCAATAGTAAATCCTATCAATTACTTCATTAACTGAAAAGCTTTACAGTATTGATTTTTACTAAATTATACTGTAACATTAATTAAAGAACAATCTACTAGGTAAACAGGGCCCATTTTTTTTTGATAGAAGAAAAGATTAATTTGACTTCAGATAGCAAACCCTCAGCATGAAAAACAAAAAGCAGGTTAAAAAGAAGGAAGATGAATTGCCGGGAGAAAGCCGGCGGGATTTTTTGAAACAATCGTCATTACTTACCGCACTTGCATTCACTCCTGTAACTGTTCTGAAAGCTGCCGCTTCTAATTGGGATGAGAAAATTGCATCCGCTTTTGAAAAACTTCCTGTGAACCTCGAAATAAACAGTAAGAAATTTACGCTATCTCTTGAGCCAAGAGTTACTCTTTTAGACCTGCTTCGCGAACAACTTAATTTAACCGGTACTAAAAAAGGTTGTGATTATGGTCAATGCGGTGCCTGTACGGTGCTCGTTGACGGAAGGCGCATCAACTCCTGCCTTGCACTTGCCGTTATGCAGGATGGTAAAAAAATAACTACCATTGAAGGGATTGGAAACAGTGAAAACCTGCATCCCTTGCAGGAAGCATTTATAAAGCATGATGGTTTTCAATGCGGCTATTGCACGCCGGGACAGATCATATCCGGAGTAGCCGTTATCCGGGAAGGACACGCAGGATCAGCAGCCGAAGTTCGTGAGTACATGAGTGGTAATATCTGCCGATGTGGTTGTTATCCTCATATTGTAGATGCTATCATGGATGTTAAACAGGGAGGAAAAGAAGTATGAACCAGTTTCAATATGTACGGCCTTCCGATGTAAAATCCGCTATAACAATTCTTACAAAAGATTCTGGCGCCGCATGCATTGCCGGTGGCACCAACCTGGTGGATCTTATGAAGAAAGGAATTGTTACCCCACAGAAACTCGTTGACATCAACAACCTCCCGCTTAAAAGTATAGAACAAAAAAGCAAGACAGTACGCATCGGTGCGCTTGCATTGAATAGCGATGTTGCCGATAATAAGATGATAAAGGAACAGCAGCCTTTACTTTCGCTCGCTTTAAATGCAGGCGCTTCACCACAGCTCAGGAACATGGCAACGGTTGGTGGTAATATTTTGCAACGCACCAGGTGCTCCTATTTTTACGACAACTCAATGCCCTGTAACAAGCGGCAGCCGGGATCGGGATGCGGTGCGTTAAAAGGTTACAACCGCATGCATGCTATATATGGTCAAAGCGAGTCCTGTATTGCAGTGCATCCGAGCGATATGTGTGTGGCGCTTTCAGCTCTGGATGCTATCGTTATAATTAACGACATTAAAGGAGAACATCGTATTCCCATTAATGACTTCCTGCGGCTACCCGGCGATCATCCTGAAAAAGATAACATGCTCGATAAGGCAGCAATAATTACCGGTGTAGAAATACCGCATAACAACTTCGAAAAAAACAGTTACTACCTGAAAATAAGGGATCGGTCTTCTTATGCATTCGCCCTGGTTTCGGTGGCTGCTGCACTGGATATAAGTGATGGAATCATTCGTAGTGCCCGGCTGGCATTAGGTGGTGTTGCGCATAAGCCCTGGCGTTTATACCAGTGCGAAAAACAATTGATTGGGAAACAGGTTTCAGAATCAGGTTTTCGCGATGTGGCAACGCTGGCTACAAAGGATGCAAGAGGATATGAACACAATGCCTTCAAATTAAAAATGGTTCCAAAAGCAATTGTCGAAGCTTTGCAAAAAGCTTCCGGCATAGCATAAAAAATTTCTATGGAAGAGCAGCCATACAAGAATGTTAACCTTTCTGACCCACCTGACCGCGTTGACGGCAGGCTTAAGGTAACCGGTGCAGCTAAATATTCAGCCGAATATATGCTACCGGCACTTACCTACGGCGTATTAGTAAGCAGCACAATAGCAAAAGGACAGATCAAAACGCTTGATACTAAACTGGCAGAAAAGGCTCCGGGTGTGCTGGATGTATTCTCTCACTTAAACGCACCAAAAATTCCGGGTTATCAATCCACCATACATACTCCTGAAGGACCGGCCTCTTCAAGGCCTTTTTGGATATTTTATGATAAATACATTTATTTCAATGGTCAACCTGTTGCACTGGTAGTTGCCGATACTTATGAACGCGCTTTGTATGGAGCTTCACTCGTTAAAGCGGAGTATGTTAAGGAAGAGCATCATACCGAATTCAATGCTAATGTTAACCGTGCAGTTACTCCAAAAGGTTGGAATGATTACTCCCGTGGAGAAGCGGATGCTTACCTGAAAGCTCCTGTTAAAATTGATCATGAGTATACAACACCGGTGGAAGTGCATAATCCTATGGAATTACATTGCACCATTGCTTATTGGGAAGGAAATAAAGTTACTGTGTATGATAAAACGCAGGGAGTTAAATCAACACAGAAAACCATCATGGATGCCTTTATGCTACCGGAGGAAAATGTTCAGGTGAATACGCTGTTCATGGGTGGTGGATTTGGCAGCGGCTTACGTACATGGCCACATGTAATTGCAGCAGTGCTTGCAGCAAAGAAATTAAACAAACCGGTAAAGCTGATGCTGGGTCGCGACCAGATGTTTACCATGGTAGGCTTCAGGCCACGCTGCCTGCAAAAAATTAGTATCGGAGCAACAGCCGATGGAAAAATAACCGGTATCACACATGAGGCTACTTCAGTAACATCCACCTACGAAGAGTTTACGGAGCGTACCATTAATATGAGCAAGTATATGTACGCCAGTCCGAACGTAACCACACGCTACCGGATAATGCCGCTTAACCTCAGCACACCCACGTGGATGCGCGGACCCGGCGAATCAACAGGAGCTTTTGCGCTGGAATGTGCCATGGATGAAATGTCTTATGCACTCAACCTCGATCCGCTGGAATTCAGGTTGCGCAATTATGCTGAAACCGACCAGGAGCGGAACCTGCCATGGAGCAGCAAGCACCTGAAAGAATGTTATGAAATAGGTGCAAAAAAAATAGACTGGAGCAAGCGGAATCCAAAACCGGGTTCCATGCGCGATGGTGAAATGCTTGTTGGTTATGGAATGGGCTCCGGAGTGTTTAATGCTTCCAGGAACAGGGCCGTAGTAATGGCGCGCATTTATGCCAACGGCTCCCTGGTACTTCAAAGCGCCGTTAGCGACGGAGGTCCGGGCACTGCCACATCAATGGTTCAGATCGCTTCTGAAACCCTGGGCATACCTGCTGACAGGATAAAATTTGAACTGGGTAATTCTTCCTATCCGATGGGACCAACGCAGGGAGGCTCTACCACTACTTCCACGCTGGGGTCGGCTGTTCATGATGCCTGCGCTGCACTTAGAAAAAAGTTACTGGCGCTTTCCCAACTACCTTCTATAAAAGATGCGCAACAGGAAGACCTGCTTTATAAAGACGGAGCTTTCACACTGGCCTCCAACAATTCAGTCAGGCTTACCTACACCGATATTCTACAACAACAAAACCTGCCACTGTTGGAGGTTACGGAAGAATCAAAGTCGGGCGAAGAGCGACAAAAGTATTCCATGTATTCTTTTTCGGTGCATTTTACTGAAGCCCATGTTCATCCCGCTACCGGCGTTGTTAAGGTGAAAAGAGTGGTATCTGTAACGGATGCAGGCCGTATTGTAAGTTTAAAAACAGCTGAAAGCCAGGTGATCGGAGGCGTAATCGGCGGAATTGGAATGGCGCTCATGGAAGAAGCTGTTATGGATCATCGTTATGGCAGGTACGTAAATAATAATTTTGCCGATTATCACATCCCGGTACATACAGACGTTCCTCATATTGAACCGATCTTCATCAATAAAAAAGATCCTTATATTAACCCGATGGGCACCAAAGGACTTGGTGAAATTTCCATGGTTGGTTTTGCACCTGCACTGGCCAATGCCATTTATCATGCAACCGGCAAACGGATCAGAGAACTGCCCATCACTCCCGACAAATTGTTATAGTAATCAACCCTCTCTGTACCGGTTATCTTAAGGATTTCACAAAAAAACACTTAATGTGTAAAAATTACACATTAACGTCGTATCTTGCACCTACAGGAGTGAAAAGCTCTGTAAATAAAAATTAAGATTATGAAATCGTTTATTAAAGATTTGATGTTTGACAGTGAATTGGTAGATAACCTTAGAAAAGCAAAAGTTGACAACAATATTTTATACCAGCAATTGATCAGTGGAAAGATAACGTTGAAAGAATACCTTGCTGCACAAACCGGCAATGTTTTCAATTAATACTTTTGTGGAACTAGCCCTGAAAAGGGCACAAAGTAATAACACTTGATCTAACG
>CAXTDO010000013.1:0-21739 GCA_964242315.1 uncultured Flavihumibacter sp. | reverse complement strand
CAGGCTACACTACAGCTAAAACGTACACCTTATCCGCTACCTACCATGAAGCTTAATCCGGCAGTCAACAATATATTGGATTTCTCTTATGAAGACTTTACATTGGAAAATTACCAGAGTCATCCTGCTATAAAAGCTCCGATTGCAGTGTAGATATTTATTTATGGTTAATTATATGGGTGCTGAGTTTAAATCTTCCTTATGACAAAATCTTTTGTAGTGGCTGCTTCTGAAAATAACGTGATTGGCAAAAACAACAAGTTACCCTGGAATCTGCCAAACGATCTAAAGTTTTTCAAGAATACTACCTGGGCAATGCCGGTGATCATGGGACGCAAAACTTTTGAATCAACAGGCAGGCCTTTACCCGGCAGAACAAATATTGTAATAACTCGCCGTGAAGACTGGAATGCTGATGGAGTTATTGTAGTAAATGATATGGAAAAAGCATTGAAAGCTGCTGCCGATACTGATGCCAAAGAGGCTTTCATAATTGGCGGGGGTGAAATATTTAAAGATAATATAACTAAGGTTGACAAAATTTATATAACAAGAGTACATGCAGTTGTTGAAGGCGATGCCTATTTCCCGGAGATCGACCCATCTCAGTGGAAGCTGATTTCGAACCTCGATTTCTCAGCAGACGAAAGGCACAACTATGCCTATAGCTTTCAATTATGGCAACGCATTACCACTTCAAATATACCAGGAGCTAATTAATTAATATAACATGCTACATGTTTTCAAGTTTTCAATTAGCTAAAAAATACCTTTATTATTATTTTACGGCATCAAATAGTAAAGGCCACGGTATACATTCTCCCTTTGTTTTTGATTTTGTAAAAAACGTTTTGAATGACAAAAAGATCTATGATATTTATAATGACATAGAGGTTTTACGGTTCGAGCTATTGAAAAATGATGATGTGCTCGATGTGGAGGACATGGGCGCAGGTTCGGTAGAATCTAAACACAAAAAAAGAAGAATTTCAGATATTACACGTGTTGCAGTGAAATCTAAAAAATATGGGCAGCTATTATTCAGGATAGTTAAGCATTATCGCCCAAAACATATATTTGAATTAGGCACTTCACTCGGACTTACCACTTCTT
Source organism: uncultured Flavihumibacter sp. (assembly GCA_964242315.1). Classification (GTDB taxonomy): domain Bacteria; phylum Bacteroidota; class Bacteroidia; order Chitinophagales; family Chitinophagaceae; genus JADCRZ01. Next base: position 20,626 of record CAXTDO010000013.1, on the reverse strand, counting down.
ACCTTGCTCTTGGCAATATACATGGTTCAGTGATAGCACTGGAAGGTGCATTAGAGATTGCCAATATAGCAAGAGCTAATTTTAAAAAACTCGCTGTAAATAATGTTCAGGTTCACGACGGGAATTTTGATAACACCTTATCGGAAGCGCTATTAAAAATCCCTACCATTGATTTCGCCTTTATTGATGGCAATCACCGTAAAGAACCAACAATACTGTATTTTAAAGAACTATTATGTAAGATTAATGATGCATCCATTCTTATCTTTGACGATATTCACTGGAGCACGGAGATGGAAGAAGCCTGGGAAACGATCAAAGCTCATTCGTCAGTTACCTTAAGTATCGATCTGTTCTTTATCGGACTATTATTTTTCCGGAACGATTTCAAGATAAAACAACATTTTGTCATTAACTTTTAACATAACTGTTTCTAATCTTAAAGCTCTTATAAAATAGCTCCATATTGCTTTATCTTGCCACAATTTTCATCATATTTGTATTGTTAACCAAGAATTATTATGCGCGTAAGGTTTCTTTTATTGCTCCTGTTTGGTATTATTACAAATACAGTTACTGCTCAATCGGGTAGCTTAATGGTAATGGGTGTTTCTCCCGATCTGTATCTGGTGCATACTGTTGCACCGAAAGAGAACTGGTATAGTGTAGGAAGGTTGTATAATATCAGTCCGAAAGAAATAGCGCCATTCAACAGTCTCACTATAGATAATGCATTAAGTATCGGCCAACAGGTTAAAATACCGTTGACTGCCGGCAATTTTTCTCAGAATGGCACCATGGGCACCGATGAAACAAGTGTTCCCGTGTATCATATTGTGCAGGAGAAGGAATGGATGTATCGCATCAGTACCAATTACAATAAAGTGCCTATTGAGAATCTTGAAAAGTGGAATGGCATTACCAAGGATCAGGCTAAAACAGGTATGAAAATCGTTATCGGGTACCTTAAAGTTAAGAGTGGTCAATCTGCGCTGGCATTTAAAGGCGTTAATATTGTTAAAACCGGCATTCCGCCTGAGAAGGCTACAACACCTGTAATTACGCAGCCGGCTACAACGGTTCCTGAGAAAAAAACAGAACCTGTTGCAAAGCAGGAACCTAAGGAGGAAAAACAAGTGCCGCCTGTAGAAGAAAAACAAGTGGTGGTTAATAATCCCGCTCCGCCGCCTCCGGTTATAAATACCGGCAATACTTCCGGGGGCGCCGGGTATTTTAAAGGTTTTTTTGAAGGAAGCGGGAAATCAGTATCCGGTGCTGCAGGCGTTTTTAAAAGTACCAGTGGCTGGCAGGATGGAAAGTTTTATGCGTTGATGAATAATGTTGCGGTAGGAACAATTGTAAAAGTCAGTAATCCCGTTAATAATAAGACGGTATACGCAAAAGTGCTTGGTCAGCTACCTGAGATGAAAGAAAGTGTAGGTTTAACAGCGCGCGTAAGTGATGCTGCCGCTTCTGAGCTGGGAGTGGATGCTACACGGTTTTCGGTGGAAGTGAAGTATTAAATTGTCTGAACTGTGATTTAGCTGATTAAATGATGGACTATGAGTTAAGACGATCATACTCCATCATTTAATCAGCTAAATCACAGTTCAGACAATTTCCTGTGTGGTTAAAAAAATATCACAAAAGCTGCCCAAACCGGTACCCTCTCAAAAAATCTTCAATAAAGATTTTCTTTTTCCCCTCCAGTTGAATTTCCTTTAAAACAATATATCCGTCCATCGCACTGAAACGGAAGTAGGTTTTTTTATCGGTTTCCATTTCGCCGGCGCCGCTCACTGTTGTGGTTAATAATTTCTCCGCCCTGTAAATTTTCAGCATCTTGTTATCGAGAGAAGTAAACGCTGCAGGATACGGCGATAAGCCGCGTATGAGATTATATATTTTATCCACAGGTTCATTCCAGTTTATCCTGCATGTTTCTGTAAAAATTTTTGGCGCATGATGGAGGTTTCCCTGTTTTTCCTGTGGCATTTCAGAAAGCGTGCCGTCGGCAATTCCTTCAACAGTTTTTACCAACAGTGCAGCACCAATCTCTTTCATCCGGTCGTGAACATCGCCGGCATTTTCATGCTCACCAATCGAAAAACTTTCCTGTAATAAAATATCACCGGTATCAATTTCATGCTGCAACTTGAATGTTGTTACCCCCGTTTCCTTTTCACCATTGATTACAGCCCAGTTTATGGGTGCGGCACCACGGTATTGAGGCAGTAATGATCCATGTAAATTGATCGTTCCAAGCGGTGGCATGTTCCACACCAGTTCGGGCAGCATACGAAAGGCCACCACTACCTGCAGGTCTGCATGAAGCGATTGCAGTTCTTCGAGAAAGGATGGTGCTTTTAGTTTTTCAGGAGTTAACACTTTCAGGCTGTTGGCAACTGCATATTTTTTCACGGCAGTTTCAGTAAGTTGCATTCCCCTGCCTGCAGGTTTATCGGGCGCTGTTATTACTGCAACAATATTAAAGCGTGCTTTTACCAATGCATCCAGTGAAGCCACAGCAAATTCGGGTGTGCCCATAAAAACGATACGCGGTGATTCGCGGAGGGCCTGAGGTGTTTCCATAGCTTATATTAATCTATTCAAAAAACGATGCATACATAATAACATCTAAATAAAACAGGTGATTTATTCATTTGGCTTACATCAATAATTTATAATAGTCTGAGTATTTAAAGCAGACAAATTTCAATTAAATTTTCCACAAGCAGCATGTATCTTTTCCAATTATAATACTAACTTCGCCCATTCCGAAAAAATTCAGTGCTTATAATAAAGCTAAACTAAAAATCAAATAAAAATTATTTAAGATGCAACAAGTTAAGTCTGGTGATACGGTTAAAGTGCATTACCATGGTCGCCTTACAGATGGTTCTACATTTGATTCATCTGAAGGAAATGAGCCACTTGAATTTCAGGTTGGCAGCGGTATGGTGATTAAGGGATTTGACGATGGCGTTGTAGGAATGGTAGTAGGAGATAAAAGAACATTGAATATACCTGCTGAAGAAGCGTACGGCGATAAGAATGAGGAAATGCTGGTAGAATTTCCAAAAGAGCAGTTTCCTGAAGATATGAAACCGGAAGTAGGCATGCGGCTGAACATGACTAACGGAGACGGGCACGTGATTCCGGTAGTAATAACCGATGTAAAGGAAGAGACTGTAATGCTTGATGCAAACCACCCCCTCGCCGGCGAAGCCCTTGTTTTCGATATAGAACTTGTTGAAATAGCAGGCAAAGCGCCGCTGATAATAATGCCGTGATAATGATTAATTATTAATGATTAATTATTAATTGCAAGTTGATAAGCAAACTCACCGTTAATAATTAATCATTAATAATTATTTCCTGTACCACCACCCCAGCCACATTCCCGCAAGTGCCCACGCAACAAAATTATCGATCATTTCTCCCCAAAGAAAATTCCAGGTAGTTTGAAACCAGTTATGCTGGTTATACCATATAAAAAGAAAACTGATCACTCCAAAAGTAAGTACGGCTGTAAATAATGAAAAGAAAGTTTTGTATCGTACATCAAACTTTCTGATAACGAGGCATGCCAGCAGTACACATACAAAAGAGTTAATAAACCCTTTTAGCATCGTTATTCCCATATTGGTATCACCTGAGAGATGAAAATTTATGGAGGCCCATGGTTTGCCCATACTTGCTTCAGCCTGTTTCCTTCGTTCCTCTTTAGGCAGTTCCGGACTGGCATTTTGGTATGAGGTACTCACCATCACTGGTTAAATGTTGTAGCAGCGTACTCATTATGGTATCCTGAGAAGATACATATTTGAATGAGTTATCATGAATGCCACTTGCAGTCCACGAAATTGCCTGCCAGCCAAAAAGTGCCATAGCTCCAACAAGGGAACCGATTAATAGCTTTTTCATGTGTGTTATTTGGGTATTGAAAAATAAATACAATCCATGAATAAAGCAAATTAAAGAGCGTTGTATATCAACTGCCCGTATTTCTTATTGTAGATCCACGCCAGGAGAAGAACAGCCAGTAAGGATAGCGATCCTGCGATGACAGATCCTTCAAAGCCAAATGATCCACCGGTCAGAAAATCATTGCCGTTTAAGTCCTGTTCAAATAAGCTTTTTAAACCGATGCCGCTTACTTTAAAACCTAAAACCGGACCCTGGTAAAGGTTCCAGGCGAAATGGAAGAATGTTCCATACCATAAATTTTTCGTAAAGATGTAATTGATGCCAAGTAGCACACCTGCAATAAATACGTTTAAAAAAGCTATTATACCAACACCTGCATTGCTGAGGTGGAACACCGCAAACAACAACGCAGAACAGATCAATGCCATCCATTTATCCATTGACAACATCAGGTTGTTTAATATATAACCACGAAAAGCCAACTCTTCGGCAAACGCAATAAGAATCATTACTACACATCCCGTTACAAGATCACTTGCATCAAAGTTGAGACCCTTCCCTTGCAGGTTATTGCCGGCAATAAGTATAAAAGTACCTATGCTCAACAGTAACAAAGCCAGGGAGCATCCTACGGCAGCGTGAGACAGGTAGTTTTTCAGTTGTAATCCGAGGCTGACAAGATCCTTCTTATCTATCAGCTTTCGAAAGAAATAAACGGTAATTACAGACACGAGTAAATACACTGAAAATTTCATCACCAGCAGCACACCTAAAACTTCTTTTTGTGCCGCTACTGCTTCTTTTCCAAAGAGGACACCGGCAAGCAGGTCTGTGGCTATATTTGATAAAATTAAAAGTACCAAAAAAGTTACGGCGAACAAGAGCGCCCTTGCCCAACCGTGTTTTAATAAAGGTTTTGCTTCCATGATACTGTAAATGTAAAAGCAGTTTTGGTAAGTTGCTGAACTTTATAAAAGTTTGTAAAAATTTAAGGTATGGGGTATGAGGTATCAGCTATCAGGGAAATTGAATGCAGTATGTTTTTCCTCATACCTCATACCTGACACCTGATAGCTTAAAAAATACAGTTATGTTTCAAGACTATAAATTTACAGTTGCAGAAAGATTTATGCGCTATGTGCAGGTAGATACACAATCTGATCCGCAATCCAGTTCCCATCCATCAACTGAAAAGCAAAAAGATCTTTCAACCATACTCGCCGCAGAACTGCTTTCGATGGGACTAACAGATGCTCATTCAGATCAGTATGGATATGTATATGCAACGATCCCTTCCAACACTTCGAAACCGGTGCCTGTAATTTGCTTTTGCAGCCATGTAGATACTGCGCCGGATTGCAGTGGCAAAAATGTTCGGCCAATCTTACACATTAATTATAATGGCAGCGATATCATGCTGCCGGATAACCACTCACAGGTTTTAAGACCGGATGAGTATCATTATCTTAAAGAACATATAGGTCATGATATCATCACCGCCGGCGGCAACACATTACTCGGTGCTGATGATAAAGCGGGAATAGCTGTTATCATGGACTTTGCAAATTTTTTAAGCAAAAACCCTGATATACAACATGGCACAATAAAGATACTTTTTACTCCTGATGAAGAAGTAGGCAGAGGAACCGAGAAGCTCGATCTAAATAAGCTGGGAGCCGATTTTGCATATACCCTCGATGGCGCCGAGGCGGGAAGTCTTGAAGATGAAACTTTTAGTGCAGATGCTGTTACCATCACCATCTATGGAGTGATATCACACCCCGGATATGCTAAGGATAAATTGGTGAATGCAATAAAAATTGCCGCCGAAATTGTTGACGCCCTGCCAAAGGCCGGTTTGTCGCCGGAGACAACGGAGGGCAGGCAGGGATTCATACACCCGGTACGTATGGAAGGCATTGCTGAGAAAGCTACCCTCGGTTTTATTATTCGTTCTTTTGATGAGAACGGTTTGCATGAGTATGAAAAGATTCTTGAAAATCTTGCTGATGAAGTGATGCAAAAATACCCGACAGCTTCCGCAGAATGTAAAATTCACAAGCAATACCGTAATATGAAACAGATCCTGGATCAGCATCCGCAGGTTGTTGCCAATGCAGAAGAAGCAATAGTAAGGTGTGGACTGAACATCAAAAAAGAAAGCATCCGCGGCGGCACAGACGGCAGCCGGTTAAGCTTTATGGGATTGCCTTGTGCCAATTTGTTTACCGGCATGCAGGCCATCCACTCGGTGCTTGAATGGATAGGCGTTAAAGACATGCATAAGTCGGTAGAAATGCTGGTGCATCTTTCAATGATATGGGAAGAGAAAGGCGTGATGTAAAGTTTGTGTCAAGCGCTTCGTGCCTCAGAGAGGGTTCTCTGCAGCTACACAACCTGCCCGTTACTCAGACGAATAAACTTATGCACGCATGTCGGGATTTCGTGCGGGTAATGAGATACATAAATCAATGTCTTGCCGGTTAGCGTACAGATTTCATCAACCATGCGTCTGAACAGTATCACCTGCTCTTCATCCAATCCCTGGCAGGGCTCATCCAAAATAAGCATTGGTGGATTCTTAACCAGCGCCCTCGCAAGCAATACAAGCCGTTGTTCGCTATTGGATAGCTGGGATAATAGTTTATTTTTCGTGTGATCAATATGCAACAATTTCATCCATTTAAAAACAAGCGCTGACTGAACTTCATTTAACAGCCGGAACAAACCGATGGTATCAAACAAACCCGATGCTACCACATCGAAGCAGTTGATACCCGCATCAAAATACAAATGCAGTTCCGGCGACATAAAACCGATCTTCTTTTTTATTTCCCAAATGGTTTCACCACTACCCCGCTTCCTGTCGAACAAATAAATTTCATTTGCATAAGCCTGCGGATTATCTGCATTGATCAAACTTAACAATGTTGACTTGCCGGAACCATTAGGTCCTGATAGCGACCAGCATTCACCATTAAGCACTTCCCATGAAACATCATCAAGAATCTTTCTGTTGTTATACTCTACCTTAACATGTTTCATTCTTACAGCAAACTCAAAACCGGAAATGGTATTAACAGACACCAGTTCTTTCAACAATTCTTCATCCGGCGAAAATGTAGGAGATGTTGCAGAAGACAATATTCTTTTACGAAATGCTTCAGTGGTTTCTGTAATATAGCTGCCGTCTCTTTCCAATGAAAGTACATGAGTAATAAAGTCAGGGAGATGGTGCGGTGATGTAACCAGTATGATATGAATGTTCTTTTTGATGATCTCATTAAGTAATTCCACCAATACTTTTCTTGCTTCTATATCCAAACCTGTAAACGGACTATCCAGCAGCAAAACAGTCGGTTTAAGCAGCAAAGCTTTTGCGATCTGCAGGCGCTTGTTCTCACCGTTGGATAACTGAATGAGCTTTACAGCTAACAGCTTACGCAATCTTAACAAGTCCAGAATATGTTCTGCTTCCGGTGGAAAAGCATCATGTTCCAGAAGCGCTATATTTTCTTTCAGGGCTTCTTTTACTGTAATTGCATCTTCCGCATCAGAAGCATTAAAGCGCTGCTGGTAGTAAAATGTGTTGGTGTTAGACAGGTTTTTAAAACGGTGCTGTTGGTCAACCAGCACAATTTTTTCAACTGAGCCAGGCGCTCCTTCATTTATTATAATGCTGCCACTTGAAAAAGTGCTCCTGCTTAATGCATGTAACAGGGAGGTTTTTCCGCTTCCGGAAGGTCCTGTTATGGCCCATTGCTCCTGATCACCGATAGAGAAAGATACATTTTTCAGGATCACATTTCCATGAACCCTTACCGTAATATCATTCACTTTTAAAACACTCATGAAGATTAGTTGAGTAGGAATAAAATTAAATACAAATCATATTGCAAGCCGCTTTTATCTCTTATTTTTAAAACTAAATAACACCCCTCAATGCCCGTAAGCTGGAACTGTGTAAAGTTTAAAGACTTATCGCTGGAGCAATTATATGCTATATTACAACTACGCATAGAAGTATTTATAGTAGAGCAGCACTGTCCGTTTCAGGATGCAGATAATAAAGACCATAAAGGCTATCATCTGATGGCATGGAAACCTGGTTTGCTGGCCGCCTATACCAGGCTGTTACCCGCCGGCACTTCATACAAAGAACCTTCCATAGGACGAGTGGTTACATCGCCGAAGGCAAGAGGTGAAGGTTTGGGTAATGAACTGATGCAACGATCTATTGAAGGATGCTACACGCTGTTTGGAAAAACAGACATAAGAATCGGCGCCCAGTTGTATTTAAAAAAATTTTACGAATCTCATGGATTTCGTCAGGCAGGCCCTGTGTATGACGAAGACGGTATTGATCATATCGAGATGATACTTGTTAATTATTAATGGTTAATGATTAATGATTAACGGGTAGCTACTTATTTATTGAAAGTATTTGTTACTACCATTACAAGCTTACCTCGTTATGCCCTGCCCGTTAATAATTAATCCTTAATAATTAATAATTAACGGGTAGCTATTTATTTATTGAAAGTATTTGTTACTACCATTACAAGCTTACCTCGTTACGCCTTAGCCGTTAATAATTAATCATTAATAATTAATAATTCCAAACACACCAAAATCCTTAAAAAGCCGTTTCTATGTGCTAGCCATGGATTCGACTTCCGGAAGCTTTTGATCCAAACCATTTGAAAAACAAAATCCAATGTTTGATGAAGGGATTATCCTTTTTATGGTATAAGTGTGTAGTATTATTAACGATATTATTGTTCTTTCAAACATCTTTTAGTCAGTTTAGCTTTAAGTATGGAATTGCAGAAGTTGGTCTTAGTATGTCACCGTCAAATTTACTGGGCGATCTTGGTGGCAATGCGGGAAGAGGGGGCACTTTTTTAAAAGATAATAATCTTTCCAATACCAAGTTACTGGTGGGTGGTCATCTATCCATCTTTCCTACCGAATGGTATGCGGTTCGCTTCGCTGTTAACTTTGGCACGATTGCAGGAGATGATGCGCTGATCAAAGGTAAAGGCGGAGAAGAAGAATCCCGCATAGCACGTAACCTGAACTTTAAATCGAAAATATATGAAGCGCTGGCAGCGGGTGAATTTTATCCTACTGTATTTTTAGAGTATGATCAGTCGGAGCACTTTCATAAAATAAGGCCATACATTATTGCGGGCATCGGCGCCTTTCATTTCAATCCGCTGGGTCATGACCAGGTAACGGGAGAATGGGTAAACCTTAAACAACTTCATACGGAAGGCGAAGCCTTTCCGGAGTACCCGGATCGTAAAGAATATAAACTGAACCAGATAAATATACCCGTTGGAATAGGCATAAAATATTTTCTTAGTGAAAAAGTAAGCGTTAGTACCGAAATGCTGTTGCGTAAAACCTTTACAGATTATCTGGACGATGTTAGCACTACATACATCGATAAAGATCTTTTTTATAAACACCTTCCACTCGAAAGGGCAATAGTAGCAGTTAGAATGTACGACAAAAGCGTCAGTTCAGCTAACAGGAATTCAGGAGAAATAAGGGGAAAATCCTCTAATATGGATTCTTATTATTCCGCAGGAATTAAAATAAGTTTTCAACTGGGTAACAACAGCAGTTTAAAATATATGAACTGCCCAAAATTTTAATAATGTGAATTAAAAATTATACCCGATAAGCCGCAGGGAATCAAGTAAGATCCTTAATGTATGGTTATAACTAACCTAATCCGTTCCCTTATTTACCCTTAACCGGGATCTATTATAAGCCCTGCAAGGGCTTATCGGTTTTTAAAAGCAGGAACAAATGGAAGCATTTCGCAACTTAAGGAGAACTTTAATTGAAACCTGCTTTAAAGGTCTTCTCTGTAACAACCTCACTTCAAAAACACCTCTCCCGCTTCCTTCCAGTTGTTTAACCTGTCGTATTCTGTAATGTCAAGATTATGAGCCGAAGTAAACAAATACTTTTTCCCTTTGAACGTTCTTAAATTCCTTACGTGATCATCGATCATGTAATCACCGCACACAAGACTTTTGTCACCACACAATGCAACCTGCTTCCAGGTGAAAAACGGAAAATGCTCCAGCAGCCACTCCAGTTTTTCTTTTAGCGAATTGGGAAATTCCATTGCTGCCGACACGATAAAAATCTCATATCGCTTGTTCATCTCATACAATACTTCAATGCTGTCTTTAATAACCGGCAGGTTCCTGAAAAAGCCCACTGAATACAACCTTTCCATCACCAGCGGCTGATGGTGTTCCGGAAAGCCTTTGACCCATGACCCTCCAAGCATTTTTTTTTCATCTATCTCAAGCTGATGGGTTTTACGGTACCACTCCAGCATATCACCCATTGGGTCTGCAATCACTTCGTCCATATCAATTATTACTCTTTCCATTGACGATTAATTCTGGTATTAAAAATTTTCCGGTATGGCTTTCTTTCACCTTTACGAGATCCTCAGGTGTTCCTTCAAATAAAATTTTACCGCCGCCATCACCACCTTCCGGACCTAGGTCAATGACATGATCGGCTACTTTTATAACATCAAGGTTGTGTTCTATTACCAACACCGTATTGCCCCTGTCCACCAGTTTGGTTAACACATTCAGCAAATGCTGGATATCTTCAAAATGTAAACCGGTAGTTGGTTCGTCGAGAATATAAAATGTTTTGCCGGTGTCTTTTTTCCCGAGCTCAGTGGAGAGCTTCACCCGCTGCGCCTCGCCACCACTCAATGTTACGGCAGACTGACCAAGCGTTATATATCCAAGCCCTACTTCCTGCAGCACTTTTATTTTACGATAAATGTACTGCACGTTGGTAAAAAATTCTACGGCTTCATCTACCGTCATATCCAATACATCACTGATAGATTTTCCTTTGTAACGGATCTCCAGCGTATCGCGGTTATATCTTTTACCATTGCACTTTTCGCAATGCACATATACGTCTGGTAAAAAGTTCATTTCAATAACTCTCATGCCTCCCCCACCGCACATTTCACATCGGCCGCTTTTTACGTTAAAAGAAAAACGGCCGGCCGTGTAACCACGGATCTTTGCTTCTGGAACCGATGCAAACAAAGTTCTGATGTCGGTAAAAAAGCCGCAGTAGGTAGCCGGGTTACTCCTGGGTGTTCTTCCGATTGGACTCTGGTCTATTTCAATTACTTTATCAATCAATTCCAATCCGGTTATACTGGTATGCTCTTTTGGATTTGTTTTAGAATGATAGCAGTACTGTGATAGTAACGGATATAGCGTCTCGGTGATGAGTGTTGATTTTCCACTGCCGCTTACCCCGGTAATAAGAATCAATTTTCCTAACGGAAAACTAACATCCACTTTTTTAAGATTGTTTCCGCGCGCACCTTTTAACACGAGCTTTTTTCCACTACCCTTTCTGCGTTCTGCAGGCACCGCGATAACTTTTTCACCAAACAGGAACCTGGTAGTTTCAGATGGTGCATTAATCATTAGCTTCGGATCTCCCTGGGCTACGATCTGACCTCCATGCTTACCCGCTTTCGGACCAACATCCACCAGGTGATCGGCAGCCAGCATAATTTCTTTATCGTGTTCCACCACCAGAACGCTATTGCCGATATTACGCAGGTTCTTCAATGCGCCTATCAAGCGTTGGTTATCGCGCTGATGCAACCCGATGCTTGGCTCATCAAGTATATAAGTGATTCCCTGTAACTGTGAACCAATTTGCGTGGCGAGCCTGATACGCTGCGATTCGCCACCACTTAATGATTTTGATGATCTGTCCAAAGTAAGATAATTCAATCCAACATCTAGCAGGAACTGAAGGCGGTCACGTATCTCTTTTAATACATCTTTGGCAATAGAGTTTTGTTTACCTGATAACCGCTCCTCAATTCCAAGAAACCAGGTAGCCAGCTTATCAAGATTCATGTTACTCAGCGCCGCAATATTTTCGTTGTCTATCTTAAACCAAAGGCTTTCCTTTTTTAACCTTTCCCCCTTGCATGTTTCACAGGTCTTCATTTCCATAAATTTCTCAACCCAATCACGCAACGATTCGCTGCTGCTGCCTGCAAACCAGCGACGCAACATAATGATTACCCCTTCATACTCGGTAGCGTATATATTCGTATTAGAAGTATCGAAATCAAACTCAACGTCTTTGTTGGCGGCATCTTCCGTTCCATACAAAATGAGGTTAAGCGCCTCGGATGATAAGTCTTTAACCGGCTTTGTTAAGCTGACCTTATGCTTTTTGGCCAATGCTTCTACCTGTTTAAAAACATAAGCCTGCCGCTCTTCCCCTAAGGGAGCAATAGCGCCTTCACTAATGCTCAGTTCTTTATCAGGGATCACGGCTTCCATGTTAACCTGGTTAACCGTTCCAAGTCCTTTACATGCCGGGCATGCGCCATATGGAGAATTGAATGAAAATGCATTGGGCGAAGGTTCTTCGTAACTGATGCCGGTATCTTCACACATTAACTGCTTACTGTACTGAACGGGCTTTACATCATCGCTTACAAGCACAAACATCAGGTCTTTACCCATCTGCAAAGATTTCTGCACACTCTGGCTTAAACGTACTTTCATATCTTCGGTTACTGCTAACCGGTCTATCACTACTTCTATGTCGTGTATCTTATACCTGTCAACCTGCATACGCTCTGTAAGATCCACCACCTTTCCATCAATTCTTGCCTTAAGATATCCTTTCTTACGTATGTCTTCAAACAGCTCACGGTAATGCCCTTTACGTCCTCTTACTAACGGTGATAGCAAGGTGATTTTTTTGTTATTGAACTTGGTAAAAATGTTGGTTACAATTTCCTCCTCGCTAAACTTCATCATCTTTTTACCCGTGTTATAGCTATAGGCTTCAGCCGTTCTTGCAAACAATAATCTCAAGAAATCGTAGATTTCAGTAATGGTACCAACCGTGCTTCTTGGATTTTTATTGGTTGTTTTTTGCTCGATAGAGATTACGGGTGATAAGCCCGTGATATTATCTACATCGGGCCTTTCCATATCGCCCATGAACTGGCGGGCATAAGCAGAGAAGCTTTCCATATAACGGCGTTGCCCTTCGTTGTAAATGGTATCAAAAGCCAGAGAAGATTTACCACTACCGCTAACACCGGTAAAAACCACCAGTTTATTTTTTGGAATGCGAATGTCGATGTTCTTTAAATTATGCTCTCGGGCGCCAAATACCTCGATAAATTCCTGTTTTGCAATAATATTTTCCTTCGGAAGATTTTTTTTTGTCATAACGTTATTGTCAAAGATAACAACAATTACTGCATGTTTAAGTTCAGCTATCGGCTACCAGATAACACAGTTCTGGTTAACAACTGACGATCATCGTTAACATCCATTTTAACATTTCGCTTTAACGCATGATAAGTTTTGGCACAGTATTTAGATTACCGGTATTTGTGTTTACCTCTGAAAGCACAAGATTTTTCACTAAAATTGAAATTATGAAATTGATGAAAATTGTATTAGCAGCATCCGCACTTGTTTTGTCTGTTGGTGCATACAGTCAGAAAGACAGCACAAAAAAAGATACATTAGTACGCAAGATGGACACTACCGTACATAAAATGGACACTACAAAAAAGCGTCAGGATTTACAGGAGCATGCTTCAGGTAGTTCATTGGGCACATCAGCAACTTTTAGTGCTCAGACTACTGCTCCAAAACCAAACTTTGGCCGTTACTATATCCCCGCATTAGGAACATATAATACGGTTGTAACTACAACGGAAAACAAATCAATCACAATCACTGGCGATGAAAACAATGCAGGCAAAATATGGGTAGAAGGCATTGCTGGAACACGGTTTTATGCGCTATTGAAAGCACTCCCGGGCACTTATAAAATACCTGCTCAAAAAACAGATGCCACCGCTGTTACCGAAGGAACTTTAATATATGATGAAAATAGCAAACAGGTAAATGTTTGTACAGGATGTGGGTTTAACGACCAATCACCTGCAGTTACCGATGCGCTGATTTCTACAACGGCTTCAGATGCTAAAAACAAAAAGCATCGGCAGGCAGAAAAGGTAAAAAAAGTACCCGGCATTAATTTTATAGGAGTTAAGGCAGAACAGGGAACGGTAAGTTTACTTTTATAATATTAAATCAGGAACACTATATTAGGGGGTTGATGCGTTTAAGCATCAACCCCTTTTTTAATTCGAGTCGTATTGTTAAGCATTGTCTGGTGGCATGGAAATTGGCTAAATAATAGGGTTTTAAAGGCAAGTAAGCACATGAAAACATTTAATAGAATATCAGTTGTAATCGTTTCACTCACATTTTTCTTTACGTGTTGCAAAAGCTTTAACAGTATACAGACTGCCACCGCGTTAGGTGCTACAGGGGGAGAAGCTTTCGGAGAAGTATTTGGGAGGGCATCGGGTAATGCCGAAGCCGGCGCTGTAATAGGAGCTAATCTTGGGGAAGTAACCGGTGCCGTTATAGGCAGCAAGATGGATAAACAGGCGGCTGACATTAAAAGTAACGTACCAAAAGTAACAGTTATTAGAGTAGGTAACGGAATAGTAGTGGAGTTCAATAGTAAAATTCTATTCGCACCTGATCAATCTGACCTGTCAAAGACTGCGGAGAAAAATTTAGATGAACTGATAAATATATTTAAAAAATACCCTGATAACTACCTGGAAATCCACGGTCATACAGATAATAAAGGAGCGGATAGTTACAATCAATTGCTGTCAGAAAAAAGGGCCGTATCTGTAGCCACTTACCTTACAAATAAAGGTATTGATAGTAATCGCATTTCGGTAAAAGGCCTTGGTAATACATTTCCCAAATACAGTAACGATTCGGAAATAGGAAGAATGCAAAACAGGCGCGTTGAGGTGCTCATCTCGGCGAAGCAGTGATTGATGATTAATTATTAATGATTAATTATTAATTGTAAGTTGTTAATGATTAACAATTGTTATTGTTAAGATGTCCTAATTAATTGTTGACTGCTAACAATTAATCATTAACCATTAATCATTAATAATTATTTTTACATCCGACAATTGATGCTCTGTCAATTGCCTTGCCATTTTTAACACTTAAATATACACTAATGAGTACCGACCTTCACTTCGAAACATTGCAATTGCATGCCGGACAGGAAGTTGATCCTACTACCAAATCAAGGGCTGTTCCTGTTTATCAAACTACTTCCTATGTTTTCGATAATACGGAACATGCGGCTAACCTGTTTGGCTTAAGACAATTCGGAAATATCTACTCACGAATTATGAATCCTACAACAGATGTGTTTGAAAAGCGGATCGCTGCTTTGGAAGGCGGCGTTGCAGCGCTGGCAACATCTTCAGGACAAGCCGCTCAATTTCTTGCTCTTAACAATATCCTTCAGGCTGGTGATAACTTTATCAGCACCACTTACTTATATGGCGGAACTTATAACCAGTTTAAAGTTGCTTTTAAACGCCTGGGCATTGAAGTGCGCTTTGCCGATAGTGACAATGCAGAAAATTTTGCCAAGCTTATCGACAAAAACACAAAAGCCATATTTCTTGAAACAATAGGTAATCCAAGGCTGAATATACCTGATTTCAAGAAATTCGCTGATTTGGCAAAAGAGTACGACCTGCCTTTAATTGTTGACAATACTTTTGGAGCAGGCGGCTATTTATTTAAGCCACTACAGCATGGCGCCAATATCGTTGTGGAATCAGCTACCAAGTGGATCGAGGGGCACGGCACCACCATCGTCGGCGTAATCGTTGACGGCGGAAATTACAACTGGGGCAACGGAAAGTTCCCGCAATTTACGGAACCTTCTGAAGGGTATTATGGTTTAAAATTCTGGGATATATTCGGAGAAGGCAATCCGCTCGGCATGCCTAATATTGCTTTTATCATTCGCGCCAGAGTGGAAGGTCTTCGCGACTTTGGATCATCTCAAAGCCCATTCAATTCGTTCCTGCTGTTACAAGGACTTGAAACACTATCGCTTCGCGTTGAACGGCAATCTGAAAATGCCCTGGCTTTAGCGGAATGGCTGGAACAACATGACCAGGTTGAATTTGTTTTATATCCGGGTTTAAAGAGCAGCGCCTATAATAATCTTGCCAAAACATATCTTACCAACGGATTTGGCGGTGTATTGCAATTTGGCATTAAAGGCAGTAAAGAGAGCGCTTCTAAATTTATAAACAGTCTGAAACTTATCAGTCACCTTGCCAATGTAGGTGACAGTAAAACACTTGCCATTCATCCGGCATCTACAACCCATGAGCAATTAAGCGAAGCGGAACAAAAAGCTTCCGGTGTTGAGCAGAACATGATAAGGATATCCGCAGGTATCGAGCATATCGAAGATATTAAAGCAGATATTGAGCAGGCGATTGATAAGGTTTTTGCAGGCGAGACCGCAGTTACTTTTTAATTATTAATGGTTAATTATTAATGATTAACGGTTAGTGATTAATTATTAAAATGTAACAAGTCTGTTCAAAATACAATTACTAACCGTTAATAATTAATCATTAACCATTAATAATTATCCGTTAATAATTAATCATTAATAATTAACTCCAATGCCTGAAACTTTTTTCCATAACAAAGCGCTTGTACTTGAATCAGGTATCAGCATACCTCAATATCATCTGGCGTATACCACTTATGGAAGGCTAAACGATTCGGGTAATAATGTTGTCTGGGTTTTTCATGCGCTTACTGCAAACAGCAATCCTCATGAATGGTGGCCCGGACTGGTTGGTCCGGGCAAACTGTTTGATCCTGCCAGGTATTTTATTGTTTGTGTAAATATGCCGGGCAGTTGTTATGGCAGTATTGGGCCGTTTGATAAGAAATCAGTTGACAATGCAAATGATGAATGCTGGTATCACGACTTTCCATTCTTTACACCAAGAGACATGATTCGTTCTTATATGCCTCTGCGCGACATGCTGGGCATAAAAAAAATTCATGTAGGCATCGGAGGTTCCATGGGAGGACAACAATTGCTGGAGTGGGCAATAGAAGAGCCGCAGTTATTTGAATATATTTTTCCGATCGCTACCAATGCTGTTCATTCGCCCTGGGCCATTGCGTTTAATGCTACCCAACGTATTTGTATCGAAACGGACAAAAGCTGGCTGAATAAGGGTCATGAAGCAGGAATTGAAGGTATGAAGGCAGCAAGAGCAGTGGCGCTTATATCTTACCGTAACTATGACACTTACCAGTCAAGTCAGTTAGAAAGTACTAGTGATATAATTGATCATTTCAAAAGCGACTCCTATCAACGTTACCAGGGTGAAAAACTGGCAATGCGGTTTAATGCCTTTAGTTATTATAAGCTGAGCCAGTCTATGGACTCGCATAATGTAGCACGTGGCCGCGGAAGTACTGCAAACGCCTTGCAACAAATAAAAGCGAAAACCCTCGTCATAGGCATAAAAACAGATATTCTTTTCCCGGTGTCAGAACAAAGATTTATTTCCGAAAATATTGCCCAGGCTTCATTTAAAATGATTTCATCTTTGTATGGACATGATGGATTTTTACTGGAATATGAACAGATAGAAAAGTTAATAGATTCATTTATGAGGAGAGGCAATTCAAAGAAAGATGTAAACGAAATTACACCCGATCAGCAGCCTTCTTCCAACAAGTTAAAAATTACAAGCTAGAATATGGATGCACATAAACAATTAACGATAGGATTATTCGGATTCGGCGTGGTAGGTGAAGGCTTGTATAAAGTTTTGCAACAGACACCTTCTTTAAAGGCCGGCATAAAAAAAGTTTGTATTAAGCACCCCCGCAAAAACCGGAACGCCCCTGAAGAACTATTTACTACCGATAAAGACATGCTGCTTGATGATCCTGAAATAAATGTAATCGTAGAAGTGATAGATGATTCAGTTGCAGCTTTCCAGATTATTTCAAAAGCTTTGAACAATGGAAAATCGGTAGTAAGTGCCAGTAAAAAAATGATTGCTGAAAACCTGCCGGCAATACTCACATTACTGCAACAAACGGGCGAATCGTTTTTATATGAAGCTGCAGCCTGCGCATCAATACCTGTTATCCGAAACCTTGAAGAGTATTATGATAACGACCTGTTACATTCCATTAAAGCTATTGTAAACGGATCTACAAATTTTATTCTTACACGGATGTTTGAAGACAAACTCGATTTTCGACAGGCCTTACTGCTGGCTCAGCAACTGGGTTTTGCAGAAAGCAATCCCATACTCGACGTGGAAGGCTATGATGCCGTGAACAAATGGACATTTCTTTTAACACATGCCTATGGCATCGTTGAAAACACCAATAACCTCGTCTTCAACGGCATCCAAAATATTCAGGCCGGAGATGCGGCCGTGGCAAAAGAAAAACATTACGAGATCAAGCTGGTGGCGCAGGCAAAGAAATTATTGAACGGCAAGGTAGCTGCATTCGTGCTACCACAGTTTGTAAAACAGGATGATCATCTGGCCTTTGTAAAGAACGAATACAACGGTGTAGTAATAGAAAGCGGCTTTGCCGACAAACAGTTTTTTTATGGCAAAGGCGCCGGCAGTTTGCCCACAGCTTCTGCTGTATTGAGCGATCTTTCCGCCCTGCGTTATCAGTATAGGTATGAATACAAGAAACTGTATCACCATCATCCCCATGAGCTTACAAACGATTTTTACGTTCGTGTTTATATCAGCTTTGACGATTGGAATTACATTCCGCGCGAAAAATTTGAATGGATCGAAGAATGGCATGCCGAGGCCGACCGCAAATACCTGATTGGCGTGCTTTCTTTCAGTGAATTAAAATATCAAACCTGGTGGAAGGAAAACAATACGTCTTTAATACTGGCACCCGAGGCGCTGATCGAAGAAATAGAAACAAGAAAACTAAAGAAGAGAAGTCTGGAGCTGGCAGGAAGTTTTATTTACCCGGAGTAATCATTGATAACAACTCTACTATTAACGCATTTTGTGCAGGATTAATCTTTTGCTTTGCTATTGGAATGTTAAACCATTCTCCTTTATCAATCTCAGGAAAAGATTTCATCTTTCCCGATTTAGGTGGCCATACCATTTCAAACAAGTTAGATTTTATCTGTGAAGCATCTATATCGGATTCTAACGCAAAAGCAATTACTGCCTTGCCACTCTTTAAACGTACAGGTGTAAGCGCTATAAAGTCTCCATCTACCTTAACTCCCGTCTCTTCAAGAAATTCTCTTTTTGCAGCAGCCAATGGTTCTTCACTATCATCATATTCACCTTTTGGTATGGACCACACCCCTTCATCCTTCTTAATAAAAAAAGGTCCACCCGGATGTACTAAAAACACCTCCGGAGACCCATTCTTAAGGCGATATAACAATATGCCTGCACTTTTTTTAGCCATTGTCAGTATCAGGTATGGGGTATGAGTTATGAGGGTTGAAGGTATAAAAATCAAGATTGTCTTTTACTGAAACAAGACCACTTTATGAAATTATTATTTTAACCCCGAAGGGGTGACATGATTCCTTTTGTTTAAGACGCTATATGTCACCCCTTCAGGGTTGGCGTTTTGTGTTTAACATCTGCTATAATCATGACACCCCTTCGGGATTAAACATTATATTGCATCCCGTTTTTTCACCTCCCTCATACCTCATACCTCATACCTGCTACCTAACTATTAAACACCCTGTGCGTGTTAAAGTTCCTTTCTCTTGGCACGTTGGCATTTGGTACTCTTCTTGAAGGAACGTTCCTTTGAAGGGGTTGCTGCGGCCTGTGATTATTGGTAACAGACATCGGATAAGGATGATCGGTAATTACCGGGATGGAGGGTGATATCAGCTTGTTGATATCTCTCAGAAATTCTCTTTCTTCATTATCACAAAAGGAAAAGGCTATACCGCTTGCTCCTGCCCTGCCTGTTCTGCCGATGCGGTGTACATATGTTTCAGGAATGTTAGGCAATTCAAAATTTATTACGTGCGAAAGGTCTTCAACGTCGATACCCCTGGCGGCAATGTCAGTAGCAACAAGCACTCTTATCCTGCCTGTTTTAAAAAGCATCAAAGCACGTTGTCTTGCTGATTGTGACTTGTTGCCATGAATGGCTTCGGCTTCAATGTTGGCCCGGTTAAGATCTTTCACTACTTTATCTGCACCATGTTTGGTTCGTGTAAATACCAAAGCGTTCTGAATGGTATTGCCTTTCAGCAGGTGTAATAACAGGGAGCGCTTATCATTCCTGTCGACAAAAAATAACCCCTGCGTTACTTTTTCTGCTGTAGTAGAAACCGGTGTGATGGCCACTTTTACAGGATCTCTCAAAATGCTTTCAGACAATTTTGAAATTTCGGGAGGCATCTTATCTGAAAAGAACAGGGTTTGCCTTTTAGCAGGAAGCTTCGCAATGATTTTTTTTACGTCATGAATAAAGCCCATGTCGAGCATACGGTCTGCTTCATCAAGAACGAACAGGCCGATGCGCTGCAGGCTGATAAAGCCCTGGTCAACGAGGTCTAATAGCCTTCCTGGTGTGGCAATTAATATATCCACTCCATTTCTTAATGCATTGGTTTGTGTATGTTGGGACACGCCGCCAAAAACTACCAGGTGTTTCAGGCCAAGATATTTGCCGTATGCAGCAAAGCTTTCATCGATATGAAC
>CAXTDO010000012.1:0-21844 GCA_964242315.1 uncultured Flavihumibacter sp. | reverse complement strand
GTTTGGACCGGAAGGATCCATACAAGCATTATTGCTTTGTTCTCTTGCGGCAATTATTATCATCAGGCAGCTTTACAACCAGGATAAAATAATCAGGTTTTTTAGTGTTTCCAGGTATACAACTGTTGAAAGTGTTTACAGCATAACAAAAACAAGATGAACTAAAAATAACCGTTTGGGTAGGGCGTAGCAAATATTAAAATGCAATGAGACTATAAAGGCACTTTATCAGCTAACAGCTATTAAGAAGCAAATTTTTTAACCTTTTTTCGGAATCAACTGGTGGAATGTAATTCATCAAATGTGTGAATAACGTAACTTTTACCTCTAATTGTGTAATACTTTCTTTCAGTAATTTATTCACCTTTGCTAAATTAAAAGAATTGGCTTTCAAATATCATGAGAATATTGATCATCCCGGTATTATTAAGAAGTGACGTATATAAGAGGCAGTACCATTATCTGAAGCCGGATCTAAAGTTATACAACTTTTTTCCGTCGCTTTTTGCCAGGAAGTTATAGAATTTAAAAGGCTGGTTATGTATGCTAACAGCTTGACGATGCACCATCAGTTTCTAAAAGCTAAATTGTGTTAAAACTCTAACAATTGAAAACTATACTCGTAGCAACCGATTTTTCCCCCTCTGCAACCAATGCTGTAGCCTATGCTACAGACATGGCTTTAGCTATTAATGCTGATTTGTTTTTATTGCACGTTTGCTCCATCCCGGTAAGTTATACGGAGATGCCTATGTCAATGAATGTTGATGAATTTCTGAAAAGTGCCCAAGATGAAATGGTAGCGCTAAAAGAATCGATAACCTGGCAAACGTCGAATAAACTATCCATAGAAACAAAAGTAATTGCAGGGTCGTTCTTTCAGGAACTTAAAGATATTTGTGAGGAAATTATACCCTATGCGGTGGTAATGGGTAGCCAGGGAACATCTGCGGCTGAAAGATTCGCTTTTGGCGGGCATACTATTCATGCTATGAAACATTTAATGTGGCCACTGATTACTGTTCCTTTAAGCTCACATTTTTCATCAATAAAAATAATAGGGTGGGCGTGTGACTTTAAAGAGGCAGTTGATACTGCTGTTATTAATGAGATTAGTAAATTAGTTGGCGATTTCAAATCGAAACTTTGTATTCTAAACACGGGCAGACAGGATGTATTTGATTCTGATGTTATTTTTCAATCGGAATTGTTACAGGAAAAATTAAAGGAGTTCGAGCCGGTTTTTGAGTTCGTTTCAAGCAACGATACCGATCAAGGTATCCTGGATTTCGTAGAACAACATCAAATTGACTTACTGGTAGTCTTACCCAAACGGCATAGTTTGTTAGATATCATTATTCATAAGAGTCACACGAAACAGTTTGTGCTTCATTGTCAGGTCCCGGTAATGGCATTAACAACTGCGGTTGAACATTAACAATATATTTGGAATATTACTTTTATTGCGTTACTGCCAAAAATCAACGGGTTTTTTGAAAAGGTGAAAGTCTACAATATAGTAACAGATATTTGCGAACGCTGGTTGATTTGACGGGTTACCAAAGATTAAATAATACTACCATGAAAAAAGTTATACTGATTTCTGAGTCAAAGCGTTTCACAACAAGCTCTATAAAATTGATCATTAGCTTGAAAGAGAAGGAATCAATGTTCATAGTGGGAGGGTTTACTCATTCTTTTACTTATTCTGACCTTGTGAAAAACTTTTCTAATATGTACGTAGAGGTTGTTGATGGACTTATTGAAAGAGATCAGGAAACAGTTGATGAGAATAAGGCTTTCTTTTTGGATTATTGTCAACTGGCAAATATTCAAAATAGAGTGTTTGAAGAAAACCATATTCTGTCGACCGATAATTTGATTACTGAATCAAGATTTGCTGATCTTTTGGTGGTAGATAATATGTTGTTTGATAACAATGATAACAATTTGAGATCAACACTTAGCTTAAAACAAGCGATTCACCATATAGAATGTGCTGTACTCATTTTACCTCAGACATTAAAAGCCATAACAAAAATAATTATAGCATATAATGGTAAACCAGATAGTATGTTCGCTCTAAAGCAATTTTGTTATCTGTTTCCGGAATTTTTAGATCTGCCTGCGGAAATCGTTTACCTCAATGATGAAGATTACAATAATATCCCACAGGTAAATCTTTTAAAAGAGTATGTGAAGCAAAATTTTAGTAGTGTGAGTATTACCAAATTAGAAATTAATCCAAAAGCGGGCTTTGCCGGTTGGGTTTCTTCAAAAGAAAATTCACTTATAATTGCAGGTGCTTATAGTAGAAAGGAGTTTTTAAATTCTTTACCAGATAGCTTTATAGATCCAATACTCGAATTACATTGTCTGCCCGTATTTTTATCACATCCCTGACCTACTCGAAAACAGAAAATAAGTTTTGCAATGTACCATGATATCCAGGCATAGGAACTGATTTATATGTAAAGTGGGAATTACGCAAAAAATCTCTAAAGTTGTATAACACTGAGTTGATTAACATTAGTGACCTTTCATTAAATCATCAATTTCTTTTATGAAAGGTAAAACAGTTATCATTACAGGAGCTGCTTCAGGAATTGGCAAAGCTGCAGCAGAATTATTCGCAAAACAAGGGGATAATGTTGTTGTATCAGACATACAGGAAAATGAAGGAGATGCAGTTGTAAAAGCAATTTGTTCTGCAGGAGGCAAGGCTTCTTTTTTCAAAACAGATGTGTCCAATCCTGAGGAGATGCAGGCGTTAGTGGCGTTTGCTGTGAAGACTTATGGTGGTTTAAATGTATCTGTTAACAATGCTGGAATCGGGGGTGAGTTGAACCCGATTGCGGATATGAGTATCGAAGGTTGGCAAAAAGTGATTGCCGTTAACCTGAACAGCCTTTTTTATGGTATGAAGTATCAGATACAGGCCATGCTGAAAGGTGGAGGAGGAAGCATTGTTAATATTTCCTCCATTCTGGGAGCCGTTGGCTTTGCTGGTTCCTGCGGTTATGCAGCAGCCAAGCATGGAATTATAGGTCTTACTCAAACAGCAGCTCTGGAATATGCCGCTCAAAATATTCGCATTAATGCTGTAGGACCGGGTTTTGTTGATACCCCAATACTGAACGGTTTAGATGATAACATGAAAAAGCAGATTGTTTCATTACACCCGATTGGCCGGCTCGGCAAAAGTGAAGAAATTGCTGAATTGATTATATGGTTAGGCAGTGAAAAGGCCTCATTTGTAAATGGCAGTTATTACCCGATAGACGGTGGCTATCTGGCTAAATAAAACTGGTTGGAATATAACAAGTGGAATGTTATCAATAGCAATACTAGCATGTTTGCCTTGAATGGACATTAATGTTTAGGGCAACATAATTATAAAAAATCTGTTAAGAGAAG
This sequence comes from uncultured Flavihumibacter sp., assembly GCA_964242315.1. Classification (GTDB taxonomy): domain Bacteria; phylum Bacteroidota; class Bacteroidia; order Chitinophagales; family Chitinophagaceae; genus JADCRZ01. The sequence continues at coordinate 18,427 of CAXTDO010000012.1, read as the reverse complement.
ATGACATTAAATTTAACCCGTTCAAATAACAAAAGAATTGCCAATAACCGTATCTCCAAAGAAATCTTTACTGCAATTTTGTCTTGTTTGCTTAGTGTAATTGTTCTTTCAACTAGTGTTAAGAGTTCTGCAAAAAGCACTGCAATAGGACCAGTCTCTGGTGATGCTGCAAAGTTCCGGTTATACGACAGCCTTAATCTGAAAAACATTGGATTATCCAAAGATGCCTTCAATGTAGCTATTAAAGGATTTGATAGCCTGAGATTTAAAGGGTTATTGCAAAATGAAAAGATATTGTCAATCGTTGATTTCAGCCTTCCGTCTTCTAAAAAACGACTGTTCATTATTGATGTTGTTACAGGAAAGCTTCTTTATAACACTTATGTTTCACATGGTCGTAATTCGGGTGATCAGTTTGCTACAATGTTTTCTAACCAGATAAACAGTTTCCAAAGTAGTCTTGGCTTTTATATTACAGGCGCCCCTTATATGGGACACAACGGATATTCACTTCGACTGCAGGGTATGGAAGTGGGCATTAACGACAATGCATTTAACAGGGGGATTGTAATACATGCCGCCTCGTATGTTTATGGAGGTGGTTCTGTGGGTCATGTAGGGAGAAGCGAAGGTTGTCCGGCGATTCCCGTGAATGTACATCGTGAAATAATTGGACTCATTAAAAACGGAACGTGTCTTTTTATTTACAGCACTGATAAAACTTACCTTTCTCAATCTAAATATTTGCGTAATCCCAGAGTTGCCTGATTTCTGAAGTTTTCTACGTATTAATTAACACGGAACTTTCCTGGTGTATTGCAAGTGTTGCCTCGTTAATTACATACGCAACTATTAATGGCAGGTTGACTTTTTAAGATAGGATAAGTTTTCTTTCACAATGCTCAACCTTTTTAATAAATTTATTTTATTTCAAGGCGAAACAATATGCCAACCCCGAGCTATCTAATTTTCTCTGGTGTAGTAATTACTCTTTTACGCTTGAATAGATTTCTTCCGGATTTAAGAATAGCAATATGAAAAAAGGCAGATAAAAGGAATGAAACGAACAATAAAATACTACCGCATCATCTGGCTTAAACATGACTTACCCGCCGGCTTGTCTGTCTTCCTGGTGGCACTTCCGCTTTGTTTAGGTATTGCTTTGGCATCAGGTGCACCGCTATATGCCGGTCTTTTGTCAGGCATTGTAGGCGGTATTGTAGTTCCGCTCATTAGTAGGTCGCAGCTGGCTGTTTCAGGGCCTGCCGCAGGCTTAACAACTCTTGTCGCTGCAAGCATAGTTTCTTTGGGTGACTACAAACTTTTTATGCTAACAGTTATCGTTGCCGGCTTTTTTCAAATTATACTAGGCGTTATGAAACTGGGTGTTATTGCCAACTATTTTCCTTCTTCCGTTATTAAAGGAATGCTGGCTGCAATAGGTATAATTCTTATCTCTAAACAAATACCATTAGCCCTGGGGTATGACCAACCTGACTTTTGGACAAGTGGTTTTCTTCAATTGTTTTCATCGAGGCAAATTTTTCAGTCCATAGCTAATTTTAATAACCACATATCATATGGAACCATACTGATTACGGTTATTTCGTTAGTCATTTTAATATTAATGCAACAACCATTTGCAAAAAGGTTAAAGGTTGTTCCTGCTCCTCTACTGGTTGTAATTCTGGGGATTTTTATAAGCCTATATTTTACAAACAGTAAATCTATTTTCACACTCAGGCCAACTCAACTGGTAAACATTCCTTCGAACATTCTACAGAGTATTTCATTTCCTGATCTATCGAAGCTTGTTTCAACGTCGCAAATCTGGAAAGACGGAATTATGATAGGCCTTCTTGCAACTCTCGAAACACTGTTATGCATTGAAGCCATAGATAAGCTTGATAAACGCAATCGTATCACTCCAGTCAACAGGGAACTTATTGCGCAAGGAGTAGGAAACATAACCTGTGGGTTTCTGGGGGCCATTCCTTTAACTGCTGTCGTAGTAAGGGGCGCTGCAAACGTCGATGCCGGCGGCAGAACCAAACTCTCGGCATTTACTCATGGCCTCTTTCTTTTACTTGCCGTTCTGCTTATTCCGTTTGTATTAAATAGGATACCATATGCTTCTTTAGCTGCCATCCTTCTCGTTACCGGTTACAATTTAACCAAACCGAACCTTTATAGTTTGATGTGGCGTCTTCGATGGAAACAATTTATGCCTTTTTTAGCCACCATCTTAATTATCCTTTTAACTGACCTGCTTATCGGGGTAAGCATCGGGCTTTTAATATCAGTATATTTTATTATTCAAAATAACTTCAGAGCCGAATACCAACTCACCAAAACAAAACACCTGGGAATCGAAACACAATACATTAAGCTGAATACCAATGTTACTTTTCTCAATAAGGTGAAACTGCGAAAATCCCTGGACGAAGTTGGTGAGTACAGTGTTTTAACAGTCGATGGCAGTGAATGTAATTTTGTTGATTATGATATACTTGAAATTCTAAGTGAATTTAAAAATAAAGCAATAGACAGGCATATCCAATTGCACCTGATAGGCATTAAGCAGGTAGATGTGGCTGGTATTCATTGATAATCCATGTTACCATTGTTATAGATATATGAAAGCACAGGCATCAGAAATAATACCTGGTTTACGTTTAGCTCTAGTATGTTATCGTAATCCTTAAAAAAGCATATTGCCATTTTTAAATGGCTGTAAAAGTATTTTCAGACTAATTGCAGACAGTTATAGTCGTCCTTACTTTCGTTAACTATTTCGCAACTACTCCTTTTGTGGTTCCATTAAATTTAAAATCTTGTAGATTACTGGTTTTAAATGCTACATAATTCTAAATTTAATTTGCATAATTAAAGTGTTTATAAGGTAAACAAAACATCGTGACCCTTATAAGCTATTGCTTAACACTTTTGATTATAAACTAAGACTACCTTACAACATTGCCAGTATTTAATATTGGAAATAGGAAATGACAATTAAATCTCATCAATCCTGCCAACAATGACAAAATCATGTGATTGCAAACCGGATGGGATTACTTATAAAATCTTTTAACTTAAATGAAAAAAATGAAAAAGGAAAATTCTTACCAAATCGACAGTGAGATAATAAGCAAGATAGGGTTGCGCATTTCAGACCGAGAAATAAATGCGCAGGTGGCCCAGAATTCAAGGATATTTGACTACCCGCATCTTGAAAATGTTTTTATCATGGAAAGTGATCTTTACGGAAACAGAATGCCCACGAACTCCTGCTTCCTTGCATTTGATGGAAAGCATGGATTAATGGGGAAACATATTACCGTTGAAGCCTTGTATAACGCTACTGTGACAGATATAAAGCACATTATTGAGAGCAATATTGAAGGATGAAAATAGTATATAACGGGCTTGTGCTAAGAAAAAAAATTGAACGCGTCGTATGATGATGGTGCTTAAGTAACAAAGAAGTCTTTTTGATCAGTGATATAGCGGCACTCAAAGAGATATTACCACAAGACATTGGTGCTACGCACGCGACGTAGTCTTGTTTGTTGTAGGTAGTGCTGATATGAAAATTTATTGAATATAATTTTTTTTATAGATTATGTTTGAAAATGTTTTAGTGGGGTTAATCAAAAAGTCAGACTTTTTGTTTTCCAACTCTTTGTCAAAAAAATTAATGCTGAATGTATTTATTATATTATGAACTTCTTTTGTTTTAATACTCCCTGTTAGTCCAAAATACTTTCCGTAGGGAAGCCATAAGGGAACATCCAAAAAATCAACGTGAAACATACCTGGTATTTGGACGAAATATCCATCAGTAGCAAGTTTTTCGAAAGTATTTGTCATTGTGTACAGGTGTTGTTGAATATCTTTTTCTGTCCAACCACCAGATTTTTTCCTTTCAATTCTCATTGTCTCAGCATCTCGTGTCATAATCATTGTTGGTATTTTCAATCCATATTTCATGACATATTTCGTCATTGGCGATTCCATAATCAGGCAGGCCTTTATTCTGATGTCTTTTGCAGCTGTTTCTGAAACTACCATTCCGCCAAGCGAAACGCCTAAAACGCCAACTTTGTTAGTGTCAATAACATGTGTCAAAAGATTGAGGGAATCATAATTATTGATTCTTTGCATACAATCAATAGCAAAAGAAACGTCTTCTGCAAAATAAGTGATAATGCCATCTTTCATTTCTACTCCATTTAACTTGGGAATCACAGGCAAATCTTCTATACTTTGGTGAATTAGTGCCTGCATTTCGTTCATCGGTAAACTTTCAGTTTTTCTCCCATCAGAAAACTCAGTAATTGCAACAGCTCCAGGATTGTCAATACCTGCAACAATATAACCTTGAGACACCAACTGTTCAATTAAAAACGTATTAAACTTACGAGAACCAAACAGTCCGGAGTGATAAATAAGAACAGAATATTTATTTTTTATGCTACTAACATTTGCATCTTTCACTGCGTTAGTTTTAACATGTTTAAAATGTGAAAAAATAAAACTCGGATAACCGAAAAGTTTAGAAAGGCTATTAGGTAACTTGGGTGTATTTTCTATATACGAAGTAAATTTTTGATTGACAATCGGTGATGTGGGATACCAAATTTGCAATATTATTTCTCGCTTTAGGCTTCTGTTTTCTCCAAAAAGTTCGTTTCTAGATTTGTCAACAAATTGGTAAGTAGCAGTGCCAACGCCATATTTTCCTATAGGTTTTTGAAATCTGAAAACCGGAAAAAACAACGAAAGGAACGTTGAAATAACCAGAATCTGTTGTTGGTCCCAATACAATTATGGTTCTAGAGTTTATAATATCAATATCTTTTGCTTTCCATAACGTGGTTACCCTTGATTCCGTGCAACTTGAAATTAGTATCAGAAGTATTAAAATAATAAGGCAACCACATTTCATTGTAGCCGATACTTTTGTAGAATTGTAAACCTTATTCATCTTTTTGCCTGGCAATATTTTCTAAACAAATACACTATTGAAAGAAATTTATATTTGTTAAAATAAAAAAGAACTTGATTTTTGATAATACCCGTACCATTTTGGTCGGCTGGTACGGGATTATAAATTGTAGCAAACGATCGTTGAGTCCTCTTTACGCTGATTTGTGTTACTTTTTTTATTGTATCTCCCTGTTTCAATATCATGTTAATTCAACAGTATTGTATCACCGTTAATCTTTAGAAGACAACGGTGTCTTCTACGCTATGTTCTACTTCCATCATTAGATCTTTTTGTCCGGCATCATAGAGTTCGAGTTCGCATGAGATACTTACTTCTTCACCTACTAAAACACCACCGGCGTCTAATGCGTTGTTCCAAACCAGCTCAAAATCACTTCTGTTGATTTTTCCCTTTACAGAAAATCCGGCTTTTTCTTTGCCCCAGGGGTCTGTTACAATACCTCCGAATTCTACATTCAATCTTATATTTTTTGTAGTTGCTTTTATAGTCAGTTCACCCCATAGTTCATACATGTTCGAGTTTTCGATCTTCTCAATAGTGTTTGAAACAAACGTTATTTGTTTATGATTTTTCACATCGAAGAATTCAGCGGATTTCAGGTGTTCGTTCCTGTTTTCTTCACCTGTGTCAATGGAGGCAGCATCAATCCACAAGTCGATTTCCGCGGTTACAAAATCCTTTCCAACAGTATAGATACTCGCGTCAAAAGTTTTGAATACTCCTTTTACATTTGATATCATTAAATGCCTTACTTTAAAAGCTATATTGCTGTGTACCTGGTCCATTGACCATTTTAATTGATTGATCATAAGTATTATTTATTATTTGATTGGATTTTAACGACTGAAAAGAAGTTTTGAAATGGGTTATTAGATTAAAAATTACAACATCAAAGATGATGGTAATCTGAACAGTAAATGTTACGGAATATTTCGATTTAATTGCATAATTCACATGTACGTAAAGAGATCAAAAAATTTAAAAGCTTCATCCTGATAGCTGACGGCTGATAACAAACTATACGAAATCTAATGCGTGACAGGATCGTTGAGGAGCCATATTAGGCTGCCTTTGCAGGCTAGTGAATTTGCTGTAAAAAAAGGCGGGAGATTTTACTCCCGCCCTATTACACTAACTAATAAGCGCAAAATCATAATCTATTACCAGTTCATTATCCACATTCCAGATGCCGGGTGCATTAAATGCAATACGGGCAGCTTCGGTTTTCTGATACCCTGAATGTACAGAACCTGTCAGGGTAGCTTTATGCCCTGAAACCTTGACATTGATATCCGTATCATATAACGACCAGTGAAGCCCGATGGCGTTCACAATATCAAGTTGCTCAGTTGCATCTTCATCAGACCTGATCTTTATATTGTTGGATACCCCCACTACTCCCAACAAATTTTTAATGGCATCCTTAGCGGCCCTACTTTGATAATTCCATTGCAGATCTCCTTCAAGTGTGACCCAACCTTTTTCAACTTTGATTTTTATCTTGTCTTCCGGAATTTGCCAGTTCCAGGTAAAAGCATTTACTATTTCCCTGGCAATCTCATTGTCATCTTTCTTATCCCAGCTATTATGAAACTTCACCTCAAGTTTTTCAACTACTGCTTTTACACCCACAACATTCTTAGCTGCGTCTTCTGCTTCTGTTTTTTTGATATAGCTGTCAACCACCCCTGCGAGTGTAACCACTCCATCTTTAACTGTAACCCCTATTTCAGCAGCGTTCAACAATGGTTCCCATCTGATGGCGTCCTGAACATTTTTTTGTAATTCTGCGTTATTTTTCATTTGATATATTTTTACATCGTAAATGAGTTTTACAACACTACAAAGCTCTTCAATCTGCATCACAAATTCTTATACAATTGCATAAGTAAATTGCAATATTCACACATTAGCCAGCTCTTGATGGCGCATTAACAACATAATTACCTGTTATCGGATAGAAAGTATTTGGTGCCTAATAAGTGACATTCCGTGTAATTATTCTTTGGCAGGTTAGATTTATTGCTAATGACATATATGAAACATTAATAACATTATCCTCGGCAAGTCGTCGATATGTAAATTATGTAACCTTTAATTGGGATTATATAACTCTGGTATCCATAACATGTGCACCTTTGTCAATTGCTACTCAAATTACCCCTATTTGAAATTATTTATTAAATACATGGTCAGTAACCGGTGTAAACAGGCGGTGAAAGAGGAACTGAAGAAACTCGGCCTCCATTTTATAATTGTAGAGTTGGGTGAAGTAGAGATCATGGAAAACATTTCATTCATACAACGGGAGCAATTACAAATGGGTCTGCTCGATGCCGGCCTTCAATTGATGAACGATAAAAGAGCCGTACTGATTGAAAAAATAAAAAATGTTGTGATCGAAATGGTACACCATTCTGAGGAGATGGTAAAGATCAATTTTTCCAATTTCCTTAGTGAAAAGTTGAATCACGACTATACGTATCTCGCCAATTTGTTTTCCGAAGTGCAGGGCACTACTATTGAACAATTCGTCATATCTCACAAAATTGAACGAATTAAAGAGCTAATTACATACGGGGAACTAAATATCTCAGAGATCGCGTGGAAGATGAATTATAGTAGTGTTGCTCATTTGTCGCATCAGTTTAAAAAAGCTACTGGTCTCGCACCTTCCCATTTTAGGCAGTTAAAAGACAAAAGGAGATATCCTATTGAAGATATTTAGCCTTTAATACGCCTTAAACTTACAATAAAATGAAAATACCGATTAATGTTGATCCGGTTGAGGATAAAAGCATTCTGGAAACAAATATCTATAGAGCATTTATGCAATTGCCGACGGCTATTGTAATTGTGAAAAGGATGAATTACATAGTTGAATTTGTTAACGATTGCTATTTGCACCTTATGAACAAGCCTGAAAGCATTACTGGCAGGTCACTTTTTTTATCATCTCCCGAACTTGATACACAGTATATTCAGGAACGTATCAATAACGTAATAAAAAGTGGCAGGCCAGCTCAGGGTAACGAACATGAGGTGTTTATTTCAAGAAATAATAAAAAAGAAAAGTGCTTCTTCAACAGTAATTACCAGCCGTTCAAACAAAAAAATGGAACAATAACCGGAGTGATCATAATTTTCACTGACGTAACGGAACAGGTTGTTACTAAAAATAAAAAATATCTAAATCAACAGGAACTAAAAAGCGCTTTAGAAACAGCAGATATTGCAATCGCTGATAAAAATATCGAAACAGAAAAGCGTGAGTCTGAATTAAGAACTGCAAATTATGCCCGTAGTCTTATTGAAGCCAGCCGGGATCCGTTGTTTACAATCAATCCCGATGGAAAGATCACCGATATGAACGAAGCGTCGATAACTGTTACGGGTGTATCGCGTGAGAATTTAATAGGCACTGATTTCTTTGATTATTTTACAAATCCTCTCATGGCAAGGGAAGCCTATCAGCAGGTATTCTCCAAAGGGTTTGTTGCTGATTACCCTCTCACTATAAAAGATCACAAGTTAACTGATGTGTTGTTTAATGGTTCGGTGTATTACGACGAACAAGGTAAAGTATTAGGTGTGGTGATCGTAGCCAGGGATATGACAGCACAAAAACAAATAGAAAAGAATCTTGGGAAAAGTTTAAAAGAAATATCTGATTATAAGTATGCGCTTGATGCGTCTTCCTTTGTTTCTATTACTGACCACAACGGCATAATAAAATATGCTAATGACAATTTTTGTAATATTTCAAAATATTCTTGCAGTGAGTTGATCGGGCAGGACCATAGGATCATCAATTCTAATTACCACCCGAAGGAATTTTTTGACAACTTATGGACAACTATCGCTAACGGCAAAATTTGGAAAGGTGAGCTGCGAAATAAAGCAAAGGATGATACGATATATTGGGTGGATACCACTATTGTCCCTTTTCTTAATGATGAAGGAAAACCTTACCAGTATATAGTTATCAGAACAGACATAACACAGCAAAAAGAAATTGAGCAGGAACTCACCGCAGCTAAGGTGATTGCTGAAAATGCTACGTCAATAGCCAAAGAAGCACAGAACAAAGCAGAAAGTGCCACTGAAATTGCAAAGAACGCCATGCGAGCCAAACAACAGTTTTTGTCGAACATGAGTCATGAGATCAGAACTCCGATGAATGCAATCATTGGATTTACCAAAGTAGTGCTGAAAACGGAGCTGTCCGTGAAGCAGGAAGAATATCTTGGCGCCATCAAAACGAGTGGTGACGCGTTGATTGTGCTGATCAACGATATCCTTGATCTTGCCAAGGTAGATGCCGGTAAAATGACTTTCGAAAAAATTCCTTTCAAATTACAAGATTCTATTTCAGCGATGCTTCATTTATTCGAAAGCAAAATACAGGAAAGAAATTTATTGTTGGTTAAACGATACGATGCTGAAATACCAAAAGTAATTGTTGGAGATCCTGTGCGACTACACCAAATTATTATAAACCTGGTGAGTAACGCTGTTAAATTTACACATGCAGGAGAAATAAGTATTAGTGTTAGATTATTGGAAGAGGATGATCAGAATGTGAAGGTTGAATTTTTAGTTAAGGACACTGGTATTGGCATTACCGATAACAAACTTGAAACAATTTTTGAAAATTTTCAACAGGCATCAAGTGTCACTTCCAGAGTATACGGTGGTACCGGGTTAGGACTTGCCATAGTAAAACAGTTGGTAGAACTGCAGGGAGGTACTGTTTCTGTTATCAGCGAAAGTGGTAAGGGTTCTACTTTTCGTATCATCCTGGATTTTCAAAAAACACTTGAAGCAGCGGAATCTGTAGTTGACACTGTAGCCCTCGATCCCGACATACAAAATATAAAAGTGTTGGTGGTAGAAGACATGGCCCTCAATCAGCTTCTGATGAAAACAGTGCTCGATGATTTCGGCTTTAAATCAGACATTGCTTCCAACGGTAAAATAGCGATCGATAAAATGAATGCTAATACCTACGATATTATCTTAATGGATCTGCAAATGCCCGAGATGAATGGATTCGAGACCACCAAGCATATTCGAAACTTTATGGGATCTAATATTCCGATAATTGCTTTAACAGCAGATGTAGCTACCGTTGATGTGGCTAAATGTAAGGAAGTAGGTATGAATGATTATATTGCAAAACCTGTAGACGAACGCGTATTGTACACTAAAATTGTTGGGTTGATTAAGAAAAGCATTGCTACAGTGCAGGAACAGGCTCAAACTAGCCAGAATAATAAACAGGTGAGGTATATTGATCTGGAATATTTAAACCGGCGTACAAAATCAAATCCGGCTTTAATGATGGAAATGATTTCCCTTTATCTGGAACAGACCCCTCCACTGATTCTTACTATGAAACGAAGCTTCAAAGAACAAAACTGGCCATCATTATATTCGGCTGTACATAAAATCATTCCTTCATTTGCTATCATGGGGATCAATACAGACCATGAAACAATTGCAAAAAAGGTGCAAGAATTTGCGGCCACCCAACAGTTGACGAGTGATATATCCGAAATGGTTGCTGAGGTTGAAAATGTTTGTCTCCAGGCATGTAAAGAGCTGGAAGCAGAGCTTTACCGAATTAAAACACTCCCGGCATGAAAGCACAAAATGAAATAAAAATTTTTTTGGTGGATGATGATTCATTGTTTTTAAAATCTTTAGAGATAGACTTTCTGCAACATGCCTTCGATAATATCAGCACGTTTGCAACGGGTGAAGCATGCATCATCAACCTGTCAAAAAGTCCCGATCTTATTATACTGGATTATAACCTCGATGGTATTGATCCAACCGCGATGAATGGACTGGAAACCCTTGACAGGATAAAAGATTTCAAGCCGGGCATACCAGTAGTAATGCTTTCTTCACAGGATAAAATTGATGTGGCGGTGGAGTGTATGCATCATAAAGCTTACGACTATGTGGTAAAAAGCGAAACGGCATTCTTTCATTTACAAAAAATCATCGAGCGGATATTAAAGTATCAAAAACTGGAAAATGAATTGAATTGGTATGTTGAGCGGATGTAATCATTTACAGGTAGAAGCAGGAATACCGCATGATTTAGCTTTACTCATAAAGAGCCAGCTTACTTCTCAGTAATACAATTTGTTTTTGCATCTCATTGAGGCGCTGCAACAGGTAAGTAATAGTTTCAATGCCCTCTACGTTAATACCCATGTCACGTTTAAAACCTACCAGCTTTTCAAGGTATGCCAACTGGCTATCAGGAAGGAAAACATGCTCTTCTTTATATATGATATTTATCAATCCTGATTCATGCAAAGAGTAAATGAATGATAACTCTATATTATGGTATACACAAAACTCGGCAGCGGGTATTAATTTCTCTTGTTCCATGTAAATTATTTATTGTCTGGTTAAATATTTAGCTGGGCTATCAGCCTTCAACTATCAGCTGTCAGAAGGAAACATATGGCGCACCGGGTTTCCTCCTGATAGCTGATGGCTAACATCAGTTTAATTTGGACAATTCGGTGAATAATAATTTTTGCTCTTCAGTAAGGTTAACAGGTAGCTGTATGTCATAAGTGACATATAGGTCGCCGGCTTCTCCCTCTTTTTTATAAACAGGGAAACCTTTTCCCTTTAATCGTATTTTGGTGCCATACTGGGTTCCCGGATTAACTTTTAGTTTTACTTTACCTTTCATAGTATCGATGGTTGTTTCTCCTCCCAGCACGGCTGTGTATAAATCGATGGTGGCTTTGGTGAACAAGTCATTTCCAAGCCTTTTGAAATTATTATCAGGTGCAATGATAAAAGTGATGTACAAATCGCCGTTCGGCCCCCCGTTTTCTCCCGGGGCTCCATGCCCTTTCAACTTAATAACCTGGTCATTAGCGATTCCGGCAGGAATCGTTATTCGTATATTTTTATTGTTGACTGTAAGCGTTTGCTGGTGAGTTTCCATAGCATCCATAAGAGATAGAATGATTTCTGCTTTATAGTCCCTACCTCTGTATTTTGATTTCCTTGTGCTTCCTTCTCCACCAAACATGGATCTAAAAAATTCCGTGAATTGCCCGTCATCTTCATTGGAAAAGGGCTGACCTCCCGAGTATTGACCTCCTTGTGAATGGGCCTGCTGTTCGAACTGCTCAGCATGTTGCCAGTCCTTTCCATACAGGTCATACTTTTTTCTTTTCTCAGGGTCGCTAAGTATTTCATTGGCTTCATTGATAACCTGAAATTTTTTATGGGCTTCCTTGTCATCAGGGTTGAGATCCGGATGTAATTTTCTCGCCAGTTTCCGGTAGGCTTTTTTAATTTCGCCTTCGGTGGCATTTTTTTCCAGTCCTAATGCCTTATAGTAGTCAATGAATTCCATGAGGTTGTTTATTTGGTGCTCTAACTTATCTGTGGTTATAATTCATCATCACCTGTCACCAGCAAACCACAACTGGTAGCTGATATTAAAAATCCTTATCTTGCCTTTTATAGATCCCTCTAATACCTCATACCTGATAACATCCATCAATGCTCCCATAATATCAGTGCACATTCCAAAGGTATTGAGATATTATCGGATGCGGGGATAACACGTGCGGTATATTCACTGGCCGGCCTCATGGATGAAAATTTTGCCTGATAAAGATATTGACCGGATGTAGCCGCATTATTGGTTTCCATATTTATTTTGAGAGGTGTATCACCGTTAGTGCCCTCGGCATAGAGCTGCACCAAAACGTCAGTGGTACTGATATCGTTAAGGAACAAACTAACCCTGAATAAATACTCATTTTCAATTTGGTCTACTGAAACTTCTCCAAACCTGATATTTTTCCAATTGTCTTTAAGATGATGCTGCAACCTGGTAATGCTATTGGAATTATTATTCCTATCGCTACGCATTTTATATTTTGCGGCTGCAGGAAGATAATAATGTTCCGTATATTGTCTCACGCAACGATTTGCTGAAAACTGTGGAGTTAATGCAGACATGCTCTTTCGCATTTTTCCAGTCCAGCCTGCGGGTATGCCATTTTTGTTCAGATTATAAAACTCGGGGATAACCTGTTGTTCAAGGATCTCATATAAGGAATTGGCTTCAGACGCATCCACAGAGGAATCATCTCCATGCACCAGCCCATCGCCAAGGGCCCAGCCCACTTCAGGTGTGTATGCTTCGGCCCACCATCCATCCAGCTCGGACAAGTTAATGCCGCCATTAACCAACACTTTCATCCCGCTGGTACCACATGCTTCCCATGGCCGTCTTGGTGTGTTCAACCAAACATCCACTCCTTGCACTATGTTTCCTGCTAATAACATATCATAATCGCTTAAGAAAACAATATGGTGATATAAATTATGCTCACGAATAAATTGCACCCATTTAGTAATCAAAGTTTTTCCTGACTCATCGAAGGGCGGCGCTTTGCCGGAAATGATGAGCTGTACCGGACGTTCGGTATTTGTCAGGATGCGTATAAACCGGGCAGGATCATGCAACAACAGATCAGGTCTTTTATATGACACGAAACGCCTTGCAAAGCCCAGTGTTAAGGTGTTAACATTAAATATATGTTTTGCTGTCTCAACGAGTTCGTCTGCTTCTCCCGCCACCTTAAGTTGTGTTTCAAATCTCTTGCGAACATAACTAACAACATCCTTCCTGCAGCTACATCGGAAGAGCCACAAGGTTTCATCCGATAAAGTAAGCATCTGCTGTTCAAGAGTTTCCAGGTTTCCTCTCCAGCGATCCTTGCCACAGGCCGCGGTCCACAACCCGTCGGAGTTTTCTGAATCCCATGTGGGCATGTGCACGCCATTGGTAACGGCACCGATAGGAACTTCGTTTGTTGGCCACCGTGGAAAAAGGTTTTGAAATAATTTGCGGCTTACTTCCCCATGCAGCACACTTACCCCGTTTACAGCTCCGCTTCCATGTATGGCAAGATAGGCCATATTAAAACGTTCTGAATGGTCACCGGCATTTTGACGGCCAAGAGCCATAAGATCATTTAACGAGATACCAAGTTCTTTACTGGCATATGTTCCAAGATACTGGTCCACCATTTCAATACTGAAATGGTCAAAGCCCGCAGCCACTGCAGTATGGGTAGTAAACAAATTGCCGGCCCTTGTTACAAAAAGCGCTTCCTCAAATGAAACACCTGTTTTCTTCATAAAATCATTGGCGCGTTCCAAAACAAGAAATGCAGCATGGCCTTCGTTCATATGACAAACTTCAGGCTCAATACCGAGCGCGCGAAGTAACTTGTAGCCACCGATGCCTAACACAATTTCCTGCTTGATACGAAGTTCTTCTCCTCCTCCGTACAGTTCACTGGTGATAGTGCGATGCACTGGTAAATTAGCCGCATCATTGCTATCAAGAAGATACAACGTTACCCTTCCAACCTGAACCTGCCAGGTACGGAGCCAGACGGGGTAACCGGGTAAAGAAACCGTTAACCTGAGCCACTCTCCGTTAGGTAACCGCAAAGGGGTAATAGGCAATTGTCCCGGATCGTTATAAGGAAATAATGCCTTTTGTTGACCATACTTGTCAATCTCCTGTCGAAAATATCCCTGCTGATACAATAGTCCTACGGCAACAACGGGCACTCCTAAATCGCTTGCAGATTTTAGCTGGTCACCTGCTACATTACCCAGGCCACCGACATATATAGGCAGCGCTTCGCTCAGCATAAATTCCATACTGAAATACGCAACGCAGGAAAGTGGCGAATCGGGATGATTGAGTTCAAACCAGGCAGGTGAAGCAATAGCCAGCTCCTTTGACTTCAAAAGCTCCGCTATTTTGTTTTGAAAAGCCGGGCTCGCTAGTTGTCTTTCCAGCGTATCACGGGAAACTGTTTGTAATACGATCCAGGGATTATGGGTAAGTTCCCATAACGCAGGATCGAGTTCCTTCCAAAGGTTATCTGCCGCATGATTCCAGCACCAGCGTACATTAAGGGCAAGTTCCGCCAGGGAATCTACTCCTTCAAGATTATCGGGTAAAAAGCCATATAACTGGTTTGAATTATAATGTTGCTTACTCATATTGTTTTTTATTTCAATCATCCGGGAATCTTGTGGCCGTGATTGGTTATCATTAATTCAGCCGGAATAATTATTCTTTTATTGGATGAATGAATCCACGAAGAGCAAATAAACAGTTAACTGTCAGACGCTGTTTTCAAGCCTTTTATAAAACCATTTTTTTGCTACCTCTGCGGCACCGATATAAGCAGCAACAATCAGTAACAGCCAGCCATAATAATAAAAAGGCAGCTTTACGAAACCAAGAAACCGGGCAAATGGCAGAGCAGGAAGTGCCAGTACGAACAACACTATGATACCTGTTGCTATCATCAGGTATTTGCCAGGCAGGCTTTTAAAGAAAGGCAACCTTGTTCGAACCACCAATACGATCAATGTTTGCGATATTACTGATTCAACAAACCAGCCAGTTTGAAAAACTTTTTCATTTTCTTTCATGAGGAATAATAACAGCCCGAAGGTCATGTAGTCAAACACAGAACTTAGTAGTCCGAACACGATCATAAAGCGTTGTATGAATTTAATATTCCATCGTGGTGGTTTGTCAACGGCAACTACATCAACTTTATCTGTAGCGATGGCCATTTCAGGAAAATCAGTCAGCAAATTGTTCAGTAATACCTGTTTGGGCAACATTGGCAAAAAGGGAAGAAAGATAGAAGCACCCGCCATGCTAAACATGGTGCCAAAGTTGGCGCTCGTTGCCATAAAAATATATTTCATGGTGTTGACAAAAGTTTTTCTGCCTTCTGTGATACCGGTTATCAACACATTGAGATCCTGGTTCAATAATATAATATCCGCTGCTTCCTTTGCAACATCCACCGCTGAATCAACAGAGATGCCAACATCGGCAGCATGCAGCGCCGGAGCATCGTTTATGCCATCACCTATAAATCCGACAACATTTCCCGCCTTTTTTAATACCACAATTATATGCGCTTTTTGATTGGGTTCTACTTCAGCAAAAACATCCGTTTTACCGGCTTTTTGTAACAAAGCCATATCACTCATTTCACGAAGTTGCTTTCCATTAAGGATAACCGGGTCCTGGATACCTATTTGTTTTGCCAGATGCGCAGCTACCAGAGAATTGTCACCGGTGATCAACTTTAGCCGTACGCCTAAATTTTGCAGGTTGAGAACGGTCTGCTGCATGCCTTTTTTCGGTGGATCGAATAGTGATATGAATCCCAAAAAGATCATATCTTTTTCATCCGCGCGGGTAAAATTTTTGTCATTGGTCGTGTTGCTGTAGGCTATTCCAAGTACCCTGAAGCCAGCGTCGCTTAGTTTTAAATATTCAGCATTGATATCGCTAATCTTTTCACTGATTTTTATTACGGTGCCCCCGGCGGTTTCAGCCTTATCGCAAATCTCCACTATCGAGTTCAGCGCTCCCTTGGTAATCACAATATTCTGATCTTGATTCCTTATTTGTATGGATAACCTTTTTCTTATGAAATCATATGGAATTTCACATTGAACGTCAAACTCACCGACTTTTCCCTGGTAACTGATTTTGATAGCATCATCAATAGGATTATTGAATCCCTGCTGAAGCGAAGCATTCAACCATGCATAATGAAGTGTTTTCTCTGAGTGATTGCCTTCTATATCCAATGCGTCAGAAAGGGTTACTTTGCCTTCGGTAATGGTTCCGGTTTTATCAGAACAAAGAATATTCATACTACCAAAATTCTCTATCGAGGAAAGCTTTTTAACAATCACCTGTTGTTTGGCCATAGCCCTGGCCCCAACAGAAAGGTTGACACTGATAATTGCCGGAAGTAACTGGGGAGTAAGTCCTACTGCCAATGCGAGGGAAAACAAAAAAGATCCCCATGCAGGTTCATTCAATCTTACATCGATTGCAAAAATAAGGATCACCAGTACCAGCGTGATGATCATGAGCAAATATCCAAAATGACGGATACCTTTTTCAAAATCCGTTTCTGTACGGGTGTTACCCAGGTCTATTGTGATTTTACCAAATTCGGTCTGCTTACCTGTTTTAATAACCAACGCCCTGGCTTTTCCACTTACTACGTGTGAGCCCATAAACAATGAATTGCTTCTTTTGGAAAGTTGCGCATCGCCTGGAATGACACCTGTACTTTTTTCCATTGGAAAAGTTTCACCGGTAAAAGCTGCCTCATCGATAAACAGTTCGTTACAATCCAGTAACAAACAGTCAGCAGGAATCATATCACCGGCAGACAGCAACACAATGTCACCGGGTACCACCCTTTCATCAGGCAGCTCATGTTCACTACCGTCTCTTATCAACCGGCACTTTATCTGAACCATTTTCAGTAATTCTTCAACTGCATTTACCGCGCCTTTCTCCTGCCAAAAACCCAGGATACTGCTTACCAGAATAATAAACAAGATGATAATAGCATCGGAGTAGTCTCCCAACGCTACAGACAATAGTGCCGCAGCTATCAGCAGTATTGTGATGGGGCTTTTAAATTGTAACAGAAAAAGCAGGAAAGCTGATCCTTTTGAGTGAGGCCTTAAAATATTAGCCCCGTATTTTGACAGCCTGGCTGTGGCTTCCATACCTGACAATCCATTGTCTGAACAGGAAAGATATCCAAATGCATCTTCCTTTTTTAAACTCCAGAAATTCTCTAATGAAGGCATCAACAAGATTCTATTTTACAGCCCTTACATTCTAATCAGTTCCAAATCGTTTAATCAAAATTAGTGTATCAGTACAGGCGATTGGAAAAAAAATCTTTTACAAATGCGTGTTGCTGGTTCTCCGTTAATTTATCGGTTTCCTTAATTTTTATGTTGATATTTGCCAGGTTGTGATCCTGCCTTAAAAGGTTTAATAATTCTGTTTTGGCATCTGTTGGGCCGAAAAGTAACACATCGGTATAATTACTGATTACCGCCAACAATTTTTTATAGTATAATTTCTGTAAGTGGTTTTCTTTATTATGCATCACTTTCTCGCTTTTTTCAAAAGAATGTTCTTTCTCTTCATGAGTGAATGCAGAGTCAATCGTTTTTGTTTCAATCGGATCAACTGTAAATTCCATCAGGTGGGCAGAGGAATGATCCATCCATATCCCGATATCTTTTGTTGCTGTCATATTAAGTTTATTGGGTAACTACAAAACATCATTTATCTAAAGTACAAAGATGGGTACCATTGCTGAATGATTTATTACAGAATTCAAGAAAAGAGTTGCATTATTCACACATTGACATGTCAGAAGTAAATAGATTAATGTTGCAATGTCGCTTTTAGGGCAATGTCATTCCTTCAATGATGAGTTTTCGCTGCATCCTGTTTGAAAAAAGTTTCTGATAATATCA